>NZ_JANZKV010000148.1 GCF_025060895.1 Stieleria sedimenti
CATCGTTCTGCCCCCATCGCCCCGATTCAACGAATGGCCTGCGTCTGGATGTCTCTCCCAAAAAACGCCGGACAAGTCGCATTCATCGATCCTCATCCGCCGATTCGCGCCGCAATAAGCCGCACAAAACGTCCCAGATCAACCATTCCACCACGAGCATGGCCAACGGCAGCGCAAAGAGCCCGAATTGCATCACCCCTTTGCGATCCGCCCACGACGGGTCGGAGTCGACCAATGCGCCGAACAGGACCAGGGTGGCGGTGCCGTTGACGAGCAGCAACAACGTCGTAAAGAACGCGAAGCACAAGGCGCCGCCCAGGCCCCCCAACACGGCCCAAACACCGCCACGCGGTCGCGAGGTCGATCGAAACCGAGGGCGTCGACGATTCGCTTGAGCGACTGGCCCGAGAGGTTTCTTCACCGCGTTCGCCGTTGCCGCTCGATCCGAATGCGGCAACCGATCGGAATCGTCTCGGTGACCTGGACCTCTCGACCGGCCAAGCTGGCTTCGATGGCATCGATGACGTAGGTCTTTGTGACTTCGTCGCCGGCGGGACTATCATCCATCGCCCCCATGTAGACGACTTTGCGATCCTCGTCCAACACAAAGAACTCCGGCGTGTACTTCGCGCCGTAATCTTTGGCAATCTGTTGTGACTCGTCCCACAGGTACGCAAACTTGAATCCCTTCTCCTTGGCGCGCTGCTTCATCGCCGGCATCCGATCTTCTTCGACCTTGTTCACATTGATCGCGACCACGGCGACCGACTTGCCCTCGTAACGATCGACCAACGCATTCAAACGATCTTCGGCATCGACCGCATAGGGACAAGAATTGCAGGTGAACGCAACGACGACGACCTTCTTCGGTTCAAGCGTCTCGAGAGAATGCACACGGTCGTCCGTCCCCGGCAACTCGCTCCACGCCGGAGCGGTATCGCCGATGTCCAGAACCGTGTTGTACTTGCCGGCTGACGCAGCGGTCGCCGCCAGACAAACCAGCATCACGAAGGTTGATAAAAAGAAGTGCCTGGATCGGATCATGGGGACGGCGTGGTGATGGTTTGGGCTCGTTTGACGGGATACCAATTATTGATCTTCTCCGCCAATCGGGCAACAACTTCGGGGTTCTCTTTGGCCAGGTTGTTGTGTTCGGCGGGATCGGCGATCAGATCGAACAGTTGCGGCCCTTTCTCGTCTCTGGGGTGAGTCGACTGATAGCGATTGACTTCCCCGTCATAGGTCAGCAGCAGCTTCCACTTGCCCTCGATACACCAGCGATAGAGCAAGGTGGCTTCGGGGTCTTCGATGTCCGCGATGTCGTGTGCGAACCCTTCGCCGAACAGGGTGTCGCGGGGGATCGCGTCGCCGCTGGTCAGTTGGGGCAACAGGTTCAATCCGGGACGATCATCGGGCAGCGGAGCACCGGCGGCGGCCAACATCGTCGGATAGATGTCGATGCTGCTGACCAGCTCGGGTCGTGTGCCAGCCTTGATCTTGCCCGGCATCCAATAAAAGATCGGCGTTCTCACTCCGCCTTCATAAGGCGTTTGCTTGCTCCGCGGTGCATACCCGTTTTTCTCTGGATCTTGGATCCAACCGTTGTCGGTCAGGTAAACGATCATCGTGTTGTCGTCGAGTCCACGTTGTTCAAGCGACTCCATCAGCTGGCCACAGGTTTCGTCAAACCACTCACACATCGCGTAGTACTTGGCAATCGTGATCGGTCGTCCGTCGCGGTACTTATCCAACAACCGCTGGGGAGGCGTGTGCGGCGTGTGCGGCATGAAGGGGGCGTACCACAGGTAGAACGGTTTGTCCTCCGCAACGGCCAGATCCAGAAACTCGTTGATCGGCTCGATGCCGTTACGCCCGATTTTTAAACCGTCATCGCCGTGACGCCCGCCCGGCTGGGGAAACCCGCGTGTCATGCCGTGAGTGAAACCGGCGTTCTGGTAACTGCCCTCCCACAACTTGCCGCTTTGGTGACTCAGGTAGCCGAGTTTGCCGAGCGCTTCGGGGACGGTTTCAAAACGATCCAGATACGAAATCAGTTGCGCACGCTGCCGGCTAAACAACTCCGAATCACGGGCAGCGTACTTGGGCGACGGATCGTTGCCGGTCACTCCATGCGTGGACGCGTAATGGCCCGTCAACAACGTCGCCAGGGAGGGTCGACACAGTCCGGTCGGCACATAGCCGCGGGGAAACACCGCGGCTTCGGATGCCAGCTTGTCCAAGTTCGGCGTCTGGATGTCTGGATGGCCCATGAACCCATAGTCCGTCCAGGCCATGTCGTCACTGAGAAGCAGGACGATGTTGGGCGGAGCGGCCGAGCTGAATGGAACAAACAGTGCGCTGAACAAAACGACCGAGAGGAAAAGCCGAAGTCGGTGAGCCATGGTGCGGGGGTAAGCAGGTAGGGAGGGGGCGGAAATCGAGGACATGGTTGCCATTGTAACTCGCATGCCGCGGCGGCGCAAATCGGCCGGAATCAGACGGCGTGGTGAGCATTCGGCGGCGTCACTCGGCGATCAGCTCGACGACGACACCTTTGAATGCCGGCGTCTTGCTTTGCGGATCGGCATGCCGGGCAACCAGCACATTGGATTCGGGATAATACATCAACGCATTCCCGCTGCGGATGGAATCATACGAGCGTGCCAGAATTCCGCTCATCGCCCCGGTTTCGCTTTTGACGGTGACGCGTTGGTCGTTTTCCAGACCGAATCGTTTCAGGTCGTCCGGGTGAATCAAAATCAAATCGCGCCGTTCCTGATTGCGATACAGATCCTCTTCTTCATAGACAACCGTATTGAATTGCCCTTCGCTGCGTACGGTCATCAATCGCAGATGATTGTTTTCGGTGCCTTTGAGATCCGGCAGTCGATGGCAATGCAACACGCCGCGGCCGTCGGCGGTCCCGAATTTCGGATCGTGAAACGTGCGGCCATCGATCTGAAATTCCTGTTTGGTCTGGTCGATCTCGGCGATCTTGCCGTAACCGGGAACCACCGCGCCGATCCACCTGCGAATGGTCGAGGGATTGGCCAAGTCATCCCAGTCCACGCCGGGCACGTCAGGCACGACGGCTTTACCGATCGCGGCGATCACAGACACCTCGCTGCGAGGTCCGGGCAACCGAGCCGGTCCGCCGTCGCTCAGCCGCACAAAGTTGAACATCGACTCCTGTGTCGTCGCCGCCGGCTCTTCGTCACGCGCCAACACCGGCAAGACGATCGTTTCTTTCGCCAGACCGTGGGCATGGCCGGTATTCATGGTCGTGTTCACCATCACGTTCATCTCCAGACTCGAGAGTGCATGATCGGCGAACGTGGAATCGGGATTGGATCCGTACAAATTGCCGCCCAAGCAGAAGCCGACTTTGATCTCGCCGCTCGCGGCGGCCTCCATGCATGCCAGCGTGTCTTTGCCCGGTGTCTCGGGCAACTGGACTCCGAATTTGTCTTTCAGTGCGGTAAAGATCTGATCCTTCAGCTTCGGGGTCACTCCCATCGAACCGATGCCTTGCACGTTGCTGTGGCCGCGGATCGGCATCAGGCCACAACCCGGACGTCCCACCATCCCTCGGGCGAACGCAAGATTGGCGATCGCCTGAACATTGTCGACGCCATGGGCATGATGAGTGATGCCCATCGTCCACGCGAAGACACACGTCTTTGACGCGGCGTAGAGTTCGGCGATCGATTCGATCTCGCTGCGAGCGACGCCGGATTTGGTTTCGATCTCTTGCCAAGACAACTCGTCGACGGCCGCCAACCACTCCTTGGACCCGCTGGTGTGCTCGGCCAGGAACGCGTTGTCGATCGCCCCCAGCGACTTCGTCGCCTTAGCCAGCCCCCACAACAACGCCAGGTCGCCGCCGATGTGCGGCTGAACGTAGTGACTGGCGATCTTGGTGCCCGCCAACAGCGAAATCGGATCGCTGGGGATGCGAAAATTAATCAGCCCCGTTTCGCGGACGGGATTGATCACAATGACTTTGCCACCGGCACGACGCACCCGCATCAAGCTGGTCATCAAACGCGGATGATTGCTGGCCGGGTTCCCACCGATCAGAAAGACCGTGTCGGCTTTTTCCAGGTCGTCCAAGACGATCGTTGCCGTGCCGCTGCCGACGCTGCTTTGCAATCCGACACCGCTGGCCTGGTGACAGTAATAGCTGCAATTGTTGACGTTGTTGGTGCCGTAAACCCTGGCCAACAACTGCAGCAAAAAGCCGGCTTCGTTGCTGCTGCGGCCACTGAAATACCAAAACGTCTCATCGGCCGCGGTCGCCGAGAGCTTTGCCGCAATGCTTTCGAAAGCCTCCTTCCACGTGATGACCTCGTAATGCGACTGGCCCTGCCGATAGCGGAGCGGATGGATCAATCGGCCGAGCGATTCGAGCTCGCGCGGCGAGAGCTGCTTGAGTTGTTCGATCGAAGTCTGTTTCCAAAAATTCGGATCGATCCCCGGCTGCATGTCGGCGACCATGGCCTGCAGGCTCTTCTTGCAAACCTCAAAGGAATGGCCGAGTTCATTGACCATCCCGCCTTTTTGCCCCCCCATCCCGACGGCGCAGGTCTTGCAACTGTTGCGGGTTCGCATGGCTTTGAACAGCTTCCAAATGCCGCCCGCCTCACGCCCCTTTTTGAACGTGTACCAGATCGCCCGAAATCCACCACCACTGCCAACTTTCACTGCGTTTAATCCTCGAACGAATCACGGTTTGACGCCGTCAATCTTAGCACCGATGGGCCGGCGGCGGGACCGAGACCGTCGGCTGACGTCGGATTGCGTCTGACATCACGACATATTGCATCACAGGGCGATCAGGAGGATCATGGAAATTGGCCACTCGCGTTCAGTTTCCGCCCCCCCTTTCGAACCAGATAGAAGCCATGCCCTGCGAACACCTGCAAGAACTGTTTGCCCTGTGCGAAAAACACGATCTTCAGATCGCCAGCCAAGACGCGATCAAGGTGGTGTGCCGCCAGTGCCATGAACAAGAGGTTTGCCCCTCCTCGCTGACCGACGGCGAACAAGTGATCGAATTGCCTCGCCGCGTCCAGGACGCGGCCGTCGATGAAGCGAACGGACCGACCGACGATGCGTCCCCATCAGCCACCTAACGGGCCGTTGAAGCCCCGGCGTACTGCCTGGCGTCGAAGAAAAGGTAAGAAGATTTCGGAGGTAGGAAAATTGGATTAGGAGAACCTTTTTTCGACAACCAAAATCTTCCTACCCTCAAAATCTTCCTACCCTCTTCCTGCATCTCCGCATCTCCTTTCAGAGACGCGTGATCACTTGCGGGCGCGTTTCGGATCCAAATTCGCATCCAGATCCGATGCCGAAACCGAGGACTCGACGCCACCCTCGGGCACCTCGGCCTGGGCGATCCAGAGCAGGCCGTTGAGCACGACTTTGCGGAAGTTGTCGTTGCCCCAATTGTCGTGAAAGTGGCCGCCGGTGAAGCCGAATCCCCGGCCGCCGTCTTCACGCTCGACCGTCCACATCATCGCTTCGGCGCGACCCTCGGACGCTTGGATGTGCGGATACGGGCCTCTCGGATAGACGTAAGGTCCGTCGCGGACGTCCGCCGAGGGCACGGCGACCAGAATCGGGACGAACTTCATTCCCGCCGACTCACCCGACCGGTCGCCGGTGATGTCGGACACAAACCGCATGTTGAAATACCATTCGTCCTTGATCTCGAATGGCTGGACGCCCCGCGTCACGGGATGTTCGGGGAAGGATTCAAATGCCGGTTGCCAAATCGGGTTGCACGAAAACAGGTGCTCGTAATGGCCTCCGATCCAACGCTTCATTTCGTTGCCGGCTTGATCGGCCAAGACTTCCACCCCGTAGTGCATGAACCCCAGTCCCACGCCCCGCTTGGCCCAGTCGTCGATCAATTTCAATCGACGTCCGTCCTGCTGGACGATTTCGTGCTTGCCACCGCCGTCCATAAAGAACACCACGGCGTTGGCATCGTCAAAGATCGTTTCGTCCTGCGGCCAGCCGTTGAGCACAAACTGGACGTCAACATCGGGCACACCCGACAAGCATTTCGCCATCAGCTGCACCCCGGCGTTGAATTCGTGCATCCGCGGCGGGTGGGACGGCTTGCCCGCCACCAAAACAATTTTTTTCGTCTCGGCGTGTGCCAGGCCAAACGAGAAGGCTGACGTGATCAGCAATCCAAACGCGATGATTGATTTCAAGGGACTCACTCGCAAGAAGACGGAAACGGGGAGCGAGTAACATAATCGCTGCCGTCGGCCGCTGCACCTGCTCGAACAACTTCCAGGCCTCGGTGTCGACACATCTTGAAAGAACCCTGCCGGGCAGGGAGGGTCGAGCCGTTTTCGGACGTCACCCTCCCTGGCAGGGAGGGTCGAGCGAAGCGAGGGGAGGGTCGTTTCGTTGCCACTGCGAGATTCCGAGCCGCACGCCCCATGCCACTTAGTTTGACGCCAAGCGGAGTGCTTTTGTTAGCGGTAGGGCGCGAGCCCTCCGGTCTTTCACGCTAAAACCGGACGGCTCGCGCCGTTCCGCTAACACCTTCAGAGCGAAAGTACGTGGCATCGACCGCACGCCCCCGCTACGGCCGATCCCCCCGCAATCTCCGCCCCGCCTCTTGACGCACTCGGCGGGAACGCCAAGCTGAACGGTTGATTTTCAGGCCGTTGTTCATTGCAGGTTGGCAAGATGAGTTTAGGAATCGCGTTGAAGGCTTTTTTCGCCGCGTTGGGGAACAAAGAAAAGGCGACTCAGATCGATGGGATCCTGCGTGGCCAGCAGCCGAGCGTCCCGGCGATCGAAGAGAAACCGGCGGAACGCCCCGTCGCGAAGCAACCCGAACCCACGCTTCGCGACCCCGCCGTGACGCTGTTGGCGACGCTGCAACGGGAAGCCCGGTTGATCGATTTGATCCAAGAAGACCTCAGCCAATACTCCGACGCCCAAGTCGGCGCTGCCGCACGGCCCTGTCTGCAACAGTGCGGCGGAGTCCTGCAGCGGGTGATGGGGCTGAAACCCCTGCTCGATGCCGCCGAAGGCGCCATGGTCGATGTGGCCGCCGACGCCTCACCAACCCGTTATCAGTGGATCGGCGAAGGCACCGGCACGTCCGGCAAATTGGTTCATCACGGTTGGGAAGTTTCTAAGCTGGAATTGCCGACGTGGACCGGTGACGCCGCCGATGCCAACATCGTCGCCGCGGCCCAAGTCCAAGCCCCGTAACACTCCGTTCACTTCACACCAATCGACTTCACACCAGTAGATTCGACATGGGCTCACGGTATTGCATCGGCATTGACCTTGGCACCACCAACTCGGTGGTCGCCTTTGCGCCGCTTTCGGAGGACGGCAAGAAATCCGAGCCGAAATTGGAATTGCTTCCGATCCCCCAAGTCATCGCGCCGGGTCAGATTGAATCGCGGCCGTCGCTGCCGTCGTTTCTGTATTTGCCTCGCGAGGGCGAAATCGAATCCTTGAAGACGCCGCTGGTGGGCGATCCGGGTCGCGGCATCGCAGGCGTCTACGCGCGGCAGCAATCGGCTGAAAACCCACAACGTGTCGTCGTGGCCGCAAAGAGCTGGTTGTGCCACGGAAACGTCGGACGCACCGAAGCGGTCCTGCCCTGGCAATCCCCGCCAGAAGTGACCAAGGTGTCGGCCTTTGATTGCACCCAGCGATTCCTCGCACACCTGGTTGCCGCCTGGCACGCCGCCCATCCCGAAGCTCCCTTAGCGGACCAGCAAGTCGTGCTGACCGTGCCCGCATCATTCGACCCGGCCGCCCGTGAGCTGACGCGTCAAGCCGCGATCGAAGCCGGTTTGCCGGATCACTTCGTCTTGCTGGAAGAACCGCAAGCGGCGGTGTATCACTGGCTCGGTTCCAATGCCGACCAGTGGCGCGAGCAACTCGGTGCCGGTGACGTGCTGTTGGTCGTCGACGTCGGCGGCGGGACGACCGACCTGACTCTGGTCACGGTCGAAGAAAACGGTGGCGAGCTGAATCTGCAACGACTCGCCGTCGGTAACCATCTGTTGCTCGGCGGGGACAACATGGACCTGGCCTTGGCCCACCACGTCGCCACGCGGTTGCAAGAACAGGGCCACGATCTTGATCCCTGGCAAAGCGTTTCGCTGTGGCACGCCTGTCGCGATGCGAAAGAAAAATTGCTTGCCGCCGAGGGCCCCGAGGAACACACGATCTCCGTGCTCGGCCGAGGCAGTTCGTTGATCGGCGGCACGATCTCGACTGCGCTGACCGCGGCCGAGACCCAGGGTTTGATCGTCGACGGCTTTTTCCCCCAGTGCACCGCCCAAGAACGTCCCGAGCGCCGTACGGCGTCGGGTTTCCAAGACATCGGGCTACCCTACGAAGCGGATCCGGCGATCACCAAGCAAGTCAGCGCCTTCTTGGCCGACCACGCCGAAGCGTTTCCCGCGTCAAACGGTGATGCCGAAACCGGCGGCGCCACGGGACTGACCCACCTGCTGTTCAACGGCGGCGTGTTCCGCAGCGAAACGCTACGCACGCGGATGCGCGACGTCATCAACAGCTGGTGCGACACCGCGCCGACAGTACTCGGCCAGCAGCAAGACCTGGACTGTGCCGTCGCCCTCGGTGCTGCCTACTACGGCTGGTCCAAGCAGGTCGGCGGCATCCGAATCCGCGGCGGCACCGCGCGTTCCTATTACATCGGCATCGAGACGGCCGGCTTGGCGATCCCCGGCGCACCGCGTCCTTTACGAGCACTCTGCGTCGCCCCACAGGGGATGGAAGAGGGCACCGAAGCCGAAGTGCCGGGCAATGAAATCGGCCTGGTCGTTGGAACGCCCGCACGGTTCCGTTTTTTCGCCTCCTCCAAACGCGGCGACGACACCGTCGGAACCCAACTGGATCGTTGGACACCGGACGAACTGGTCGAAAGCGAACCGATCGAATTGACACTCTCGCGCGACTCCGCCGGCGAAACAGGCAGCGAATCGGGCTCCGGCGAACCGTTCGTCCCCGTGCGGTTCGTCAGCCGCGTCACCGAACTGGGGATGTTTGAACTGTGGTGCCATTCGACGCGCACCGACGAACAGTGGAAAATGGAATTCAACGTTCGCGAGAAACGATAACGGTCTACCACGAGATGGAAGCAGGTTTTGTCTGAGCATAACGACACGTCAACGGACCCCACCGCAACACCAGCACGATTTGTCGTCGGCATCGACCTGGGCACGACGAACTGCGCGATGTGTTACGTCGACACGTCCGCATCCGACTGGCAGGTCGAAACGTTTCGAATCCCGCAGTGGGTCGATCTCGGTCAGCTCGAAAAACGCGAGACCCTGCCTTCGTTTCATTACGAGCTGACGGCCAGCGAAGCGGGCGGACAAGCCGGCACGCTTCCCTGGCACGACGATTCCGCGAAACCGACGTCCTGTGTCGGCGTGTTCGCCCGTGATGCGGGCGCGCGGCATCCGGGTCGACGCATCAATTCCGCCAAGAGTTGGCTGTCCCACGACGGGGTCGATCGCACCGCCGACTTTCTGCCCTGGCATGGGGATGCCGACGTGCCGCGGATGTCACCGGTCGCGGCGTCGAGCGAGTACCTTCGTCACCTGCGCGGAGCCTGGGACGATGCCTTCGCCGAACATCCCCTGCACGAACAAGACGTGGTGATCACGTTGCCAGCGTCGTTTGACGAAGTGGCTCGTGAATTGACGATCAAAGCTGCCAAGCAGGCGGGGCTGAAACGTGTTTATCTGATCGAAGAGCCCCAGGCGGCGTTCTATGCCTGGATCGATGGCCATCGCCGCGACTGGCAAGACCTGGTTCGGCCCGGTCAGTTGATCTTGGTCTGTGACATCGGCGGCGGTACGACCGACTTGACCCTGATTCGCGTGCGGCCGGCGGGCCAGTCCAACGATCAAGTTCAGTTCCACCGCGTCGCCGTCGGTCGCCACCTGATCCTCGGCGGCGACAACATGGATTTGGCGGTCGCCAAGCTGGCCGAGGCAAAGCTCAACGAGACCTCCGGCGGCACACCTCCTTCGGCCAGCCAGTGGGACCGCATGGTGCAAGCATCTCGCACGGTCAAAGAATCCATGTTGGACGAAGCGCGGGGAGCCTCGTTCACGCTGAACGTAGCCGCCGAAGGGGCAAAGTTGTTGGCCGGTGCGATCCAGGTCGAACTGACGGCCGAAGAAATTGATGCCACGCTGTTGGACGGTTTCTTTCCACGCGTCCAGTTCACCGATCGCCCCAGTCGCCAACAGAGCGGTTTTCAAGAGTTCGGCTTGCCCTACGCCGCCGACCCCGCGATCACACGCCACCTGGCAGAATTTCTCTCCGAACATCGTCGCAGCGGCATCGACGAGCAGGACGCCGAATCGGCCGATCGTCCCGATCTGGTTTTGTTCAACGGCGGCGTGTTGGCCGCTCCGGCGATTCGACAGCGGATCGTCGATTCGCTCCGCGACTGGTTCCAAGCCCCCGGCGAAAGCTGGCAACCCAAGGTTCTCGCGTCACAGCGTTTGGACTTGGCCGTCGCCCGCGGCGCCGCCTATTACGCGATGGTTCGGCGAGGTCAGGGCGTCCGCATCGCGGCCAATCTGGGTCGTTCGTATTACATGCAAGTGCAACACGATCCGCCCCGCGCCCTGTGCCTGATCCCCGGCGACGCCGAAGCGGGACAGCAATTCCGCGCCGATGATCATCCGCTGCACCTGCAAGTCGGCGCGCCGGTGCAGTTCCCGCTGTGGGTCAGCAGCACACGTCTGGCTGATCGCGTCGGCGACTTGGTTGCGATCGACCCGAACGAGATGTCCGCGCTGCCGCCGATTTGCACTGCCCTGGTACGCGGCCGACGCCGTGAAGAAACCGAATTGAGCGTGTTCGTGGAATCCGAGTTGAGCGAGATCGGGACGGTCGGCATGTACTGCGTCGACGCCGAACACGGCAAACGATGGAAATTGGAATTCGACATCCGCAGCACCCTGGAAACCGACCGAGACGCGCATACCGGAAGCGGCGAAACGGCGGGGATCGTCGATAGCGAAACCGTGGAAGCCTGCGCCGATGCGATCGAATCCGCCTTCGGTGCCGAGGCCGACATCAAACCCAATCAAATCGTCAAGCGACTCGAATCGATCACCGAAACCAGCCGCAATGATTGGCCACCCACGCTGATTCGCGAACTGTGGCAATTCTTGGCCGATGCCGAAACCGGCCGCCGAAAAACCCCCGCCCACGAAGCCCGTTGGTTGAACTTGGCCGGCTTCTGTCTGCGGCCGGGATATGGCGTCGCGGTGGATGACTGGCGGGTTCAACAAATGTGGCGGATGCTGCACGGACGGTTGGCGTTCCCGGCATCCCAATCACGCACCGAATCGATGATCCTGTGGCGGCGGATCGCGGGCGGACTGACGGCCGGCCAACAACAGCAACTCGCCGCTCCGATGCTGGCCACGCTGCGCAGCAAGTCCAGACGCATCGAGCCGCACGAGGCCAATGAGTTTTGGCGGCTGATCGCGTCGCTGGAACGGTTGGACGTGCGACAAAAAATCGAACTCGGTGACATCGCCTTGAAAGAATTCGGCCGCAAGAAAAACGTCCGGTTGCGTCCCGCACTGCTCTGGGCGCTGGGCCGACTCGGCGGACGCCAACCCGCCTACGGCCCGCTCAATACCACCATCCCGGTCGCCAAAGTTGAATCGTGGATCGAGTCGCTGGTCGCCATCGATCCGCCCGAATCCGACGTGCCGCTGACACTCGTTCAACTGGGGCGAAAAACAGGCGACCGCTACCGGGACATCGCCGCAGCGACCCGAGACAAAGCCGCTCGGTATCTGCAGTCCAGGGACGCGGCGGGCCACTTCGTCACCCTGCTCACCGAAGGCGGAACGCTGGATCGTGACGAAGAGACCGCCGTGTTCGGCGACTCGCTGCCCCTGGGTATTCGACTGGGACGATAACCCAATACCGCTAAGTTCGCGCGGTCGTGCCCAGAACCGGGGCCCGTAGGCTCGCNNGCGCTAGCGTCCGGGCCTCCTCGTCGAGCTGAACTTGGCGGGCTTGGCGATCAGCCCGCACAGTTTGCCAAACCGGCACCAAAGCGAATCCCGACAATTTCCTTCGATTGATGAACCACTCGCCGCCGATTCAAAACCGGTGTGTCGTTGGTCTGTTTCGTTTGGCGTTCTCGTATCGGTGAGGGTGTGATGCCACTTCGAAAACTCTGGAATTCGATTCGTGGCAAGTCGGCCACGCCAAAAGCCCGTGCGAGTTCAGAGACGGTGATTCCAGGGACAGGGTGCCCGGAACCAGGTTTGAATCCAGCACCAGGCATGCAGCCCGCCCAGCAAACCTCCCCGCCGACGCAACGCCCCGCGACCGCGCCGGCTCGCGCTGCGACGTCCAAGTCCATTTCAGGTGCCGCCACACGCGACGACAAGAAACTGTTTCGGCGGATGGAATCGCTGTCCGTTCAATCGGTGTTGGAAGTCGGTGTCGGTGACGGACGGCGATCGCTGGCGATGTTGCACGCACTGACCCACAAAGGCCACTCGACCCCGATCCATTACATCGCGATTGATGAGTTTGAACTGGGGGGCAACGCGCTTTCGCTGCGAGACTTTCACAAACAGTTGCGTGAGTACCCGGCCAAAGCACACCTGGTGCCGATGGCGATCGACGCCGGCCTGGATCGTGTGGTCCGAACGTACGGTCAAGTCGATCTAATCCTGTGGTCCGCCGAGCTGCCGCCGACCCCGGCTCAGCACAACGCGCTGGCTCGCTTGAGCAAGTCGCAGACCATCGTGTTCGCCCAGGAAAACGGCCGCTGGACCGAAACGCTGCCCGGCCTGGCTGCCGGAAAACGGGCCGCCTGATCGATCCCAGCCGTTCCAACCGGCATCGTCGACGGGACCGGAAAGATTTCTGGGATCGGCAGCGTCTGTGTTTTGAGCTAGGTTTGTTCATGCCGGAAACGGCAACTAAATTGATTCCCCCCGGTCAAGGCCGGCCGGGAATGAACAGACTGACCTCCAAAACAGATTGAATTGCGATGTGTGGAATTGTCGGATACGTCGGTTCGGACAAAGCGGGCGATTTCCTGCTCAGTGGTCTGCGCCGCTTGGAATACCGGGGATACGACAGTGCCGGCGTGGCGATCCACGGCGGTGACACGTTCCATATCACCCGCGCTGTCGGCCGAATCGACGCCCTCGCGAGCTCGTTGGGCCAAAATCCCGTGGACGGACCGATCGGGATCGGCCACACCCGCTGGGCCACCCACGGACCGGCGACCCAGGAAAACGCCCACCCGCACATCGGCGGCGACGGCGAAGTGATCCTGGTGCACAACGGAGTCATCGAGAACTTCCAAACGCTGAAAAACGAGCTGATCGAAAAAGGCTACGCGTTTCAGTCCGCGACCGATAGCGAAGTGGTCGCCCACCTGATCGCCGAAGGCCTGCGCGTGACGCCGGAGACGGCCGAGGATCCGTCGCTGCAATACGTGCAGGCAGTCCAGTGGGCCGTCGCCCAGCTGCGCGGCACCTATGGACTCGTGATCGCCTTCCGTGATCAACCCGACTTGTTGATCGCCGCTCGATTCGGCAGCCCGCTGGTGATCGGAATCGGCAACGGGGAATACTTCGTCGCCAGCGATTCGTCCCCGTTGGCCGGTTGCACCGATCGCATCGTCTACATGGCCGATCACCAATTGGCAGTGCTCCGCCCCGGAGGCTTTTCGGTGACGCACCGGGAACAGGGCAAAGTGACGGTCCAGATCCAGCCCTTGGAAGCAGCCGAAGAAGAGGTCAGCTTGCAGGGCTATGAACACTACATGCTCAAGGAAATCTATGAGCAACCCGAATCGCTGAAGAACGCGATGCGCGGCCGGCTGGACGAAGAAAACGCCACCGCCGTGTTTGGCGGATTGAACCTGACGCCGCAACAACTACGCAGCGTCGAACGCATCATCCTGACCGGATGCGGCACCAGTTGGCATTCCGCGCTGGTCGGCGAGTACCTGATCGAGGAACTCGCGCGGATCCCCGTCTGTGTCGAATACGCCAGCGAATTGCGGTACCGCAACCCGCCGATCGAAAACAACACGCTGGTGTTCGGGATCACCCAAAGCGGCGAGACGGCCGACACGCTGGCCGCATTGCGGGAAACCAAACGCAAAGGACACCGCACGCTGGCCTTATGTAACGTCGTAGGAAGCTCCATCGCCCAGGCCGCCGACGGCGGCGTCTACTTGCACGCCGGGCCGGAAATCGGCGTGGCCAGCACCAAAGCCTACACGTCGCAGTGCTGCGTCTTGGCCATGCTGGCGCTGTACTTCGGACGGATCCGACACCTCAGCTTCGAAGCCGGACGAAACATCATCCGCGACCTGCAGCAAGCCCCCGGAGCGGTCCAGGAGGCCCTGACCTGTAACGAACACGTCAAAACCGTCGCGGAGAAGTACAAGGACGCCACGAACATTCTGTACCTCGGCCGCCAATACAACTTCCCAACCGCCCTGGAAGGCGCCCTGAAGCTGAAAGAAATCAGCTACGTCCACGCCGAAGGCTACCCGGCGGCGGAAATGAAACACGGCCCGATCGCACTGGTCGACGAAAAAACCCCCAGCGTGTTCATCATCCCCCAAGGCACCACGTATGACAAAGTGATGGCGAATATGGAGGAGGTGAAGGCCCGTGGAGGCCCGATCATCGCCGTTGCAAGCAAAAACGATCCGCACATCGATGCCGTCGCCGACGACGTGATCCATATCCCCGACGTTCCGGCCATCATCCAGCCGATCGTGTCCGTCGTGCCGCTGCAGCTGCTCTCCTATCACATCGCACTGCTGCGGGGCTGTGACGTCGACAAGCCAAGAAATTTGGCCAAAAGTGTGACGGTGGAGTAGTGACATTCCACCCAAAATGGCATTCTTTCCTTGCGGATACCCGCAGCGAAATTACGCTCTTGATTGTTGCCCAATGAGCATGGGATGATCGTCGCCGAGACGGGGGCCAAGTCGACCCGGCGAGCAATCCATGACCAGGAACCCTTTTCTATTCGGATGAGAAAGACGATGAATCGTACCGGCCTGACCTTTAATTCTCGCAAGGCGTTGATGAACAATATCGGAGAGGCCGCGGGGACGGAAATTGCAAATTTGATTGCCGAAATGGCCGCCGAAATCGAAGAATTGCGACGCAACAAGGTCAACGTCACCCGCATCGTCCCGGCCACCAACGTCAATCTGATGGGCCGCAACGAAGACGCCATCTAGCGTTAAAAAACGAAATCCGAGCTCTCGAGCCCTGTCCCCGGCAGAACAGCCCACCAGGGAAGATGGGACCTATAGGACAGATGGGTCATATAGGTCCTATCCGGCCCATTTTCCCCTTGGCACCGGGGTCTGTCCCCTTGGCACCTTTCTCGCCCGAACGGACCACCCAGGGCAAATGGGCCCTATGGGTCATATAGGTCCTATCCGTCCCATTCCTCCCATGGCACCGGGGTCTGTCCCCTCGCGCTGCCGTCCACCGACGCGGCGCGACGCGCCCGACCACGTGCTCATTCCTTGCACCGTGTTTCCAATCCGGTGCCCACTTCGTGGGCAGACCGAATGCTCGGATGACTGGCAAGATACGCTGATGCAATTTTCCAATGACGTCGCCGAGCACCACAAAGGCACTCAGGAGACCGCTAAAGCAGAAACAAAACCACCACACACACCTTTGCGGCCGCGCCGTGAAATTCTGGTCCGCGTCGCGTGCGTACTGGCACGTCGCATGCAACCGACTCAGGGCAGGGAGGAAGCAGGGATGCACATGCTTCTATGGATGGTCGCTTGAGACGCAACGGGGAATTGTGTCTCGGGCATCAGAGAGTGCTGCCGAGACACCTCGCTGGGCAGAACTTGACGGATGGCTTTCGAGTCGGGTGATCTGGTTCCGGTGCCGGATCACCCGACTCCGCCGTTCCCTACGCACCGACCTCTCAGTTGCCGAACGGGTCGCCGCCAAACGGATCGGCGCTTCCGCCCGCCGGAGCTCCGAATGGATCCGCTCCCGCATCGCTGCCGAACGGATCGCCTCCGGCAGGAGCAGCAGGCTCGCCGAATGGATTCGAGTTGTCGCCCGCGGCCGGCATGCCCGCATCGCCGGCGTCGGCTGCAGCCCCTGCCGGTGCATCGTCGGCAAACGGATTGTCATCGAGTCCTTCCAAGGCATTGTTCTTTTCGACTTTGGGCTGTCCGTCGGCCAGCGCGGGACCGTCGTCGGCGAACGGATCATCGGGCACAGGCGCACTCGGAGCCGGCGGGGCCGGTGTGACCGCAACCGGCGGAGCCGTCGCGTTTGGTGCCGCGGCAGCCGGTGAAGCGCTGGGCTGGACTCCCAATTCCATCATTCGCGTGTCGGATCGAGTTGCCGCGTTCATCATCGCATTGACCCGTGCTTTCTGCCGAATCTCTTCCAGCTTCAGGCGAGCCGAACCCTGGAACCGCGACAGGGACCGCCCGATACCGTCTGCGCCTCCGGTACGTGCTTCCATCTGCGCTCCCACCTGCCAATCCAGCTCCGCCTCGGCGGTCCGTCCCTGATTGTGGGCCACAATGCCGCGGAAGTAATAGGCACGCGGGTCACGTGTTCCGCCGTCGATGGCCTGCGACAGGTAGTCGTACGCTTCGGTGTATTGACCGGCATAATACGCGTGCACCCCCCGGCCATAGATCTCGGCCAGGATGGATTCGTTCTGTGCACTGGCTTGGTGTGAGCCGAGCATTGCTCCGATGAGCGCGAGCGCGGCCAGCGGTGCGAGAGAAAAAGAATGTCGGATCATCACGTTGGGGTCCTCTGACAAGTCGATCGGTTGATTGCGTGCAAGTTAGCCGTTGCAGGCGAATATTGCGGAAGAATAGACGACAGCAACCTTGCCGATAGGTCGGCGTACAGACCGATAAGAGAATTCGGCCATTGAACCCCTGTAGGATACTTGTGCCGAGTTGCTCGGGCAAACGGATTCGAGCCGTCGGTCCAGAATTTACGGGTTCACCAGACCGTCAGCCCCCGACTAGGCGGCTTTTTCTCGGGGTTCCTTGGGCGGAGCGTCTGCGGGAGGTTCCACCTGTTCTGGTTCGGCGTTTCGCCCCGCCCCGGACAGTTCCAGCAGCCGACCGACCGCCGCACGCAGCGGAGGATCGTCAGAAAGCTCCTCTGGGCCGCGAGCGAGATTCGCCTTGGCCTGGTCGGAAAGGACCGACCGCTGAATCTTGGACTGCAGCGCATTCAATTCGGCTTCCAACTTCAAAATCTCTCGCTTCCTGGCATCCAGTACGGGAGAAGCGATGTCGGCCGCCGCGTCCGGCTCGCTCGGCGAATTGGCCTCCGGTGGATCGATGCCGACCAGCATGGGGAACGACGCCTCGCGCCAACGATCGGCCAGCTTGGCGAGCGCCTCGGGTTCCATCGGAATCACAAATCCCGGATCCGGCGTCACGCCCCAATCGTCGTCTTCGGTTGCATCGGCGGTGCGGTGGATGTTCTTGTTGTTGGGGCGAAAGTATCTCGCCACGGTCAACCGCAAGGCGCTGCGGCCGTATTGCAGCGGCATGATCTCCTGCACGGTTCCCTTGCCGTAGCTGCGCGTGCCCACGACGATCGCCCGCCCGTTGTCCTGCAAACACGCGGCGACGATTTCGCTGGCGCTGGCGGAATTTTCATCGATCAGGATGGCGATCGGCTTGGCGGCATCGACCAGCGTTCCGGGTGTGGCCGCGTAAGACTCTTCGATTTCGCCGTCGCGGATCCGGGTGGAAACGATTTGCCCCTTCGACAAAAACATGTCACTGACGTCGCGTGCGGCGTACAACAACCCGCCCCCATTGCCGCGCAGATCCATCACCAAGGCATCGAAATCGTTATCCAGATCGGCCAACACCTGCTCCAACTCGCGAACCGTTTTTTCTCCAAAACTTTTCAGCCGGACATAGGCCACCGAAGGCTCGCTGGCCAACCGGTACACCCAGCGGTTGGACGCGTCGCGATGATCACCGACGACCGATTCCAATTCGATCGTCGCGCGCTGGACCGACATCGTGTGTTGCTCGTCGCCACGCAGCACCGTCAGGGACACCATCGTGCCCGGCGGTCCCTTCAACCGATCGCTGACATCAGCCAACAACATCTCCGAAACATCCTGACCGTTCACTTTGATGATCAGGTCGTTCGGCAAGACGCCCGCACGCAACGCCGGCGAATTGACCAGCGGCGTGACCACCCGAACCGGCTCCCCC
The DNA here is from genome assembly GCF_025060895.1 of Stieleria sedimenti. Classification (GTDB taxonomy): domain Bacteria; phylum Planctomycetota; class Planctomycetia; order Pirellulales; family Pirellulaceae; genus Stieleria; species Stieleria sedimenti. The sequence continues at coordinate 18,308 of NZ_JANZKV010000148.1, forward strand.
GGGTTAGGCTGATCCACGTAGATCCCGATGCCGGCGAATTCCTGATGCATGTTGTCCTGAAACGACCGATACGCATCGACGGCGAAATACCCGCTGTGCTCGTCCAACTGACTGACCACGCCCTCCATCGCCGCCATCACCAACCCCTTGCGGTCGACCGGATCGACATAGTTTTGTTCGATCAGTTCGATCGCTTCACCCAAAATGCTCGCCGTCCGGGTGTTGCGGTACGTGAAATGACACAAAATGCTGACGACCACCGCAAAGAGAATCAGATTGAAGTTGCGGGGTGGCATACGCTGAAACAAACTTGTGTGAAGGGATTTGGGCGGTGATCGTCAGGCTGTGATCGGGGCAGCGCAAACGCCGGTACCGCGAACTGCCTATTGTACGGCGTCGATCAGCCCAACGGAAATCCCCACCTGCCCAGCCGCTTATGGCTACACCCCGCCCAAAAATGGAATCGGAATCAGCACCGCGTGCTGTTGCACCCAGGTTTGCAATCCGTCCCAACTGGTGTACTGCGAAAGCGTGACGAAGAACAAATAGATCGCAACGACACCGGGCAGCAACAATCGCACCGTCCAACGCGAAAGAAAACTCCATTTGCCGGTCGGTTTCACGGCCCCGTCCCCGAAATGGAGGGCGATTCGTTTGGCCCGACGCATCGCCAACCCCTCGGCCAATCGCGCCGGCAAAATGAACGCCACAAACATCAGCGTCGGCAACCAAACGACCTCGCGCGGCGTCGCTTCGATCTTCAGCAGGTACAGCGGAATCGGCAGGATCACCAACCCCAGCACCATCGCCGTCAGCCACGCCCAGGGCGCATAGCAAAACAACCGACGGATGCGACGCACCTCGAACAGCGCCCGCACTCGGTTCTCCGCCGCAAAGTGCGCCTGCAGCATCGGCAAGTACAGCAGCACCACCCCCAAAGCGATCAACGCCAACCCGCCGACCAGCCCCGCCAACCCCGTCTCGCCGTTGCGGTTGGCGGCAATGATGATCATCGCCGGGATCAACCACACCAACGTCCCCAACGCTCCACGCAATCCGAGCCAAAAGAAACGCCCCAGTTCCAAGGAATGCGTGAAATCCCATAGCCGGTCGGGCAATGGAAGATACGTACTCGGCCGCCACGCCTGTCGCAGCATCCGCTTCGGCTGCGGCCACAAAAAATGGACCAGCCGTCCGCCCCGCGCCAACGCCCAGAGCAAATACAAAACCCCCAGACAAGCCGCGGCGATCGCGGCAATGCGGAGAACGGTTGCTTGAGCCGCACCGGGCGCGATCAAGGAAGCGACACTTTCCCAATGGGCTAACAGTTGGACAGGCAACGATCCGACGACGACCGCCAGCACCACGATCCCGATTTGTCCGGCCGCACGAAGATGGGGCAACGATTCACGCAGGGTTCCCCCACGCGTCAATCGGCCGGCAACATCCAACAGATAGCCGAACGTGATCAACTGCAGAATCGGGATCGCCGCCAAGACCGCCAGACAAACGATCAACGAGGCAAGGCTAAACAGACCACGGATCAACCAGCTGATTCCCGCGACGACGGTCCGAACCACACCCCGGCGGGCAGGCGACGATGTCTCCTCCGCGGAAACCAACGCATCGCCGTTGGCTGGCAATTCGCCGTTGGCTGGCAATTCGCCGTTGGCTGGCAATTCGCCGTTGGCTGGCAATTCGCCGTTGGCTGGCAATTCGCCGTTGGCTGGCAATTCACCGCTGGCTGGCAATTCGCCCTCGGTCGTTGCCTCAACTTCGGCTGGCAGCTCGGTCATTGGCATCGTGCCGACTGCGGCCGAGGACGCATGTGTGTCGGCCTGCCGACCGATCTGCTGACCGCCAGTCTCGTCCACCGATTCGATTTCCGGGGAAGACAATTCGTTGGTTGGTTCAATCACTTCATTGCACAGAATTCGGTGTGAAGCGGTCAACGGCGAGCCGCGATCGGTCGAGGCGAAAAAAAACTTTGAAACTCTTGCCCGCTTTCGCGGTGGCTGGGCTCATCGCGATGGCGCGATCCAAGGGTGACCGCAAATCCAGGCTATCCTGTTCGCCCGTCAGATGGGCATTCTTGGCAAACTGAAACGCGAATTCGTTCACTTTCTTTTCATTCTTCGCGTGATTCACTTCAGCCAGGCATCGGAGCGTCTTGCGCCGGCGACCACAAACGCTGCGCGACCGTGCAATTTGGACACCACCCGGTGGCGGTTAGTCAAGGCTGGTAAACCTTGCGGCGTTCAGACCATGCCATCAAGGGATCCTACTGGTTGTTCCGATTCACTCTCTCGTGCCGGGGATTCCGGCTCCCATGACGATCGAAAGCCCGCAACCTTCGATCGACAAGCGACGCATCCAGTTCTGCTCAACGGGTACGGGGACCTATGCGACCACCGATCCAACTTGCCCCGACCAACAGACGATTCCGCAAGACCACGACCCAGTGGCTGCATCGAATCGCGAAAGTCGGCTTCGCACTTTCGATGATGACGGCGATTGATGCTTCGAGCGTTAGCGCTCAAGTTGCCTCGCTGACGTCCTTCGAACCGGCGACCGCGTCGAGACGCGTGACCGATTCCAGACGTGAAACTCCGACGGTGCTCGCGGTCCGCCGTGCCAGTCCCTCGGTGGTCAACCTGCACGGTCAAAAAACCATCCGCAGCACCGCCGCCGGCCTGGCCGGTGCCACCGACGGCGGCGGATTCCGACAGGTCAACGGGATGGGCACCGGTGTGGTGATCGACCCGCGTGGCTACGTGATCACGAACTATCACGTCGTCGAAGACGTCGATAACATCCGCGTCACGCTGCACGACGGAACCGTGACATCGGCCGAACTGATCGCCGCCCGGCCGCGGAACGACCTGGCTTTGGTGAAAGTCGATGTCGAATCGGACTTGCCGACCGTGCCCCGAGGCACCAGCAGCGACTTGATGGTCGGCGAAAGCGTGATCGCGATCGGCAACGCGTATGGCTACGTGCACACCTGCACCCAAGGCATCATCAGCGCCCTGCATCGCGACGTCCCGGTCAACGACACGCAGGACTACGAAGACCTGATTCAAATCAGTGCCGGAATCAATCCGGGCAACTCCGGCGGTCCGCTGCTGAACATCGACGGTGAAATCATCGGCGTCAACGTCGCCGTCCGTGTCGGTGCCCAACAGATCGCGTTTGCGATTCCGATCGACCAGGTCGTCGAAATCGTCACGTCGATGATTGACGAACACAACGCCGAGCGTCTTGATACCGGATTGCGAACCAACGGCGGTCCGCGCGACGGCGATGGCATTACCATCGCACATGTCTCCGCTAGCAGCCCCGCCGCACGAGAGGGGCTGAAGCCGGGTGACCGCGTGGTCCGCGTTGGTTCGCGTCCCGTCGACGACCGTTTGGACTTTTCGCTCGCCCTGTTGCAAATGCGACCGGGCCAACGCATCCCGATCGCCGTCGAACGTGACGGCAGCACGCTGGAACTGGCCGTCGCAACCACGCCGTCCAAAGCATCCGATGCCGACAACCCCAGCGACACCGCATGGGCCGTGCTCGGAATCCGCGCCAAACCGGTCAGCCAATCGACCATGAACCGGCTGAACTCGCGAATGCGAACACCCTACCGCGGTGGTCTGTACATCACTTCGGTTCGCCCCGGCTCGGCCGCGGCGGAGCAGGGGATTCAAGTCGGTGACGTGCTGCTGGGCATCCACGGATGGCAAACCGCCAGCATCGGTGACTTGGCGGGCATCCTGGATCACCCCGACATGAAAAAGGGTCCGCGAGCGAAGTTCTACATCGTCCGCCGCGAACAAACCCTCTACGGACATTTCCAACTCGCCTCTCGCGACGAAAACATTCGTCACTAACGCCGACGGCAGGGGCGGCGGCCCGGGGTAATGTCTCGGGTGATTGGCCCGGGGTGGCCTGCCGCACGCCCCACACCGCTACGCCCGACACAGCTACGCTCGTCCCGGAGTAAGCTCGCAACCACCGCAACCGGTTGCGAGCTTACTGACCCAGCCGGGACGAGCGTCTGTTTAAAATGGAACGCATGAAGATTCCATTGCAACATCGGCGGCATCCTTGCTCGGCCTGCCATTGTCCCAGTCACCCTAGTGACACGCATTGGCGTCGACACGAATCGCAAGAGTCGAAGTCACCCTCCCTCTGGGAGGGTCGCGGAGGAGTTTACGACGACGCGGGGAGGGTCGATGTGGCTCGCAATCGCTCAGCGACGACCGCTCGACCCTCCCCTCGCTGCGCTCGACCCTCCCTGCCAGGGAGGGTGACTGAAGTTGTGTCGACACCAATGCCTTGTAGGAGGGTCGAGCGGAGCGGGGCGAAGTTGCTGCTGACCGCCGCCCTGCTGATCGCCGTGTCTGCCCAGGCACCCGTGCACGCCCAACCGTCTGCGGCGATGACCGCCGACCGGATGGCGGCGATCACGATTTCACCCTCCACCCCGAAGCCGCATGACCAACCCGGCGGCAACAGCGTCCGGCGACTCTGCCGAGCCGAACCGGACAAGAACATTCCTAGCTGGAACGTCGAGGGCTGGCAGGCCTACCAACGTCTGTGGGATGAATTGGCCGCCGACCCCGACGACCCGGCGCTGCGAAAGTACCTCGGGCTTCCGATCGGATCGGCCGCCGAAAACGACACGTTTGTGATCAAGTCGGCGCGCGGCCGCAGCGCCCCGAAATGGCTGGGCTGGAGAAGCGGATCCTATCGGCAAATCGAGACGCCCCACCTGCAACTCTTCTCCCACGCCGACGAAGCCACCACGCGTGAAGTCGCGACGGACATGGAACGTGTGTACTGGATCTGGACACAACTGTTCTTTCCGCTTTGGGAAGGCAATCATCAAGTCGCTCTTCATCTGCGCGACATCGATGCCGACCAGAGCGTCGCCGACGCTCTGGCAAAACATCCGGCCAGACTTTCGTCACGGCGCAAGCTACGCATCGTGTTGCTCAAAGACGCCGACGACTATGCACGAACACTCGGCACATCGATGCCCGGCATCGACCAGTCGACCGGGTTCTACAGCGACCAACGACAGACGTCGTTCTTTTATCCCTCGACATCGGCCGACGCCGTCGCATCACGCCGACACGAATTGATCCACCAACTGTTCCGCGAAGCCACACGATCCCGACTGATGGGTGAACTGCCCGGCGCGCGAGCTGATTTTTGGTTGATCGAAGGCATCGCGGGCTACTTCGAATCGCTGCACGTCGACCGTGCCCGCGCGACGGTCGGTGGCTGGGATAGCCCGCGTCTGCAATTCGCCCGCTACCGGGTTCTAGGTGGTCGCGATTTCATACCGCTACAAGAATTACGAAGCGCCGGTCACGCTGCCGCACAACAACAATCCGATCTGGCCCGTTGGTACGCCAACGCGATCGCCTACACGCATCTGCTGCTCGACGGTGACTCCGTTGCCCATCGGCGCTGGGTCTACCAGCAACTCGCCACGCTTTACCAAATCCCGCTCGACGTGCCGGCCGCCGCCGCTCCCGAGTCGCCCGAACGCGGGCTGATCGATTTCCTTCGAGTCGACGACACCGTGCTTCGTGACAACCCCACCAGCCGTCCGTTGACGCAACTGTGTTTGTCAAATTGTGAAACCACCCCAACCGGACTCGCTTCACTGACAACGTCGAATGACTGCCAATGGATGGATCTGTCGCGACAACCGGTTGCCACCGCCGATGTCACGCGACTTTGCCCCACACCGGCTCAGCTGGATCAATTGTCACTCGAAGCGACGCGGGTTGATGATTCCCTCCAAGCCTGGCTGCGGCAGGCGACGAACTTGCGCGAACTCGATCTCAGCTGGACCCCGTGCGGCGACCAAACCGTCGCGGCCATCGCGAACCACCGCGCGCTTCAAACGCTGTGGTTGACGGGAACCCGAGTCACCGATGCGTCGATTCCCACGCTCGCCGCGATCGGCACGCTGCAATCGATCGATGTCCAACGCACCGACATCACCAGCAACGGGTTGGCAAAACTCAAAACGCTTCGTCCCGATTGCAACATCAATCCCCTGCAGCTCCGCGCCCCATGACCTTTCCCCGCTTCTTCACCGCGAAGCAATCACTCACTTCGCATCGCATCGACGACGTCGCGGCCGAACTGACCGAGCAGCTCAAGGCGGAAGCGACGATCACGCAGATCCATCCCGGGCAATCGGTGGCGATCGCCGTCGGCAGCCGTGGCATCGACCGAATCGCCGAAGTCACGCGAACCGTTGTGCGTCTGTTGATCGATCGCAATGCCCAGCCGTTCGTGGTCCCCGCGATGGGCAGCCACGGCGGTGCAACCGACCAAGGCCAAGCCGCCACGCTCGCGGCACTCGGGATCACTCCCGAATCGATCGGTTGTCCGATCCGGTCATCGATGGAAACCGTCCCGATCGGTGAAGGCCCCGGCGGCATCCCGCTGTCTTTTGACCGCTACGCCGCAGCCGCCGACCATCTGATCGTGATCAATCGCATCAAGCCCCACACCAAACTGACCGGTTCGATCCAAAGCGGTGTCTGCAAGATGTTGATGATCGGACTCGGCAAACATCGCGGTGCGCTCGCCTTTCATCCCGCGTTCAAATCCTTCGATCATCGGCTGGACCGAATCACCAGCGATGTGATTCCAAAGATCCTGGCGGCGACACCGTTCTTGTTCGGAATCGCACTCGTCGAAGACGCCCATGACTCGATCGGCCAGATCGCCGTCGCCACCGGTGATCAATTGCTGGACCTGGAACCGACACTGCTCCGCCGGGCGATCGAGTGGATGCCCAAACTGCCGTTTCGAACGGCCGACTTGCTGATCATCGATGCGATCGGTAAAGAGATCAGCGGCACCGGATTGGACACCAATGTCGTCGGCCGTAAGTGGCACGACAAGATGGCCGGAGACGACGAATGGCCCAAGATCGACGAGATCTACGTTCGCTCGCTGACGGAAAAGACCGCCGGCAACGCATCCGGAATCGGCATCGCCGAATACACGCATCGACGCGTCGCCGAGGAGATTGATCCGGTCAAGACGCGCATCAATTGCATCACCGCAGGCCACGCGACCGCGGCCGCGCTGCCGGTCTGGTTCGACTGCGATCGCGATGTGCTCGAGGCCGTCATCGGACAAACACCGATGGACGCCGATCAACGGCGTTGGCTGCGGATCCCCAACACACTCGATCTGGAAACAATCCATTGCAGCGAAGCCTATTTGGAAGACGCACGACGCAGCGGCCAGCTTGAAATCCTCGATGATCCCCAACCGCTCCGGTTCGATGACCAGGGCGACTTTGTTTGATCCCCGGCCAGGACACGGTGGCGGCGGGGAGGTAGGAAGATTTTGGAGGTAGGAAAATTGCCGAAATCGAATGGATCGTGCACTGCATTATTTTCTTACCTCCAAAATCTTCTTACCTGTTTTCCGCAATGGCTGAGTAACCTTGAGTTACGCCCACCCAGATGCGGAGCACGCCGCTGGCGGCGACACGTCAATTCGATCCGTCGATGTCCTCCGGTCGACGCCACCATTGCAAGGCAACGAACAATCCTTGATAAACTGCGACGAGATCATCCCATTTTACACTGCCATTCATCTCCTTCATGCCTGCTTCGCAACCCGAAACGCTTGACGAACTTGATCTTCAATTGCTGCGGCTGATTGAACAGCGCCGCAAGCTGGTCGAGACGTTGGCCGACGACCAATCCCTTCCCTCGGTCGGCCAATCGAACACCCGGCTCGACCAGGCGTTGGACGGCTTCTGCCGCGAGTCAACACAGACGCGTGAAAAAAAGAGCGTCGAATCGTTGCGTCAAACCCTCCAACACATCGACAGCTATTGTCGCCTTGGGGTGGGGCCGGGCGCCGTCAGCTTCCTCGGACCGAAGTACAGCTACAGCCATTTGGCCGCGATCAAGTATTTCGGCGACGCAACCCCGTTTGCCCCGGTGGCGACGATCCCCGCAGTCTTCGATGCCGTCCACCGCGGCGATGCCGCCGGCGGTCTGGTCCCGATCGAAAACAGCACCGACGGCCGCGTCGTCGACACGCTGGGCATGTTCGCCCGTCGCCACATGCAGATCTGCGGCGAAGTCTTGCTGCCGATCCACCACAACCTGCTGGCCAGCGGCAAACGCGATCAAATCACCGAGATCCACAGCAAACCCCAAGCCCTGTCCCAGTGCCGCGTTTGGCTGGCCGCCAATTTCCCGGCCGCCACGCTGATCGAAGTCGGCAGCACGACGGCGGCCGCGGAATCCGCCGCAAGGCATGCCCACATCGCCGCGGTGGCCAGCCTGCCAGCCGGGCGTGAATATGGACTCGACGTGCTGAATCAAAACATCGAAGACAACCGCGAGAACGTCACGCGTTTCGCCGTCCTCGGACGCGACGAAACCCATCCCACCGGCAAAGACAAAACGTCACTCTTGTTCCAAGTCGAACATCAGCCCGGCGCCCTGGCCGGCGCGATGAGCGTGTTCAGCCAGTCGCAACTGAACCTGACCTGGATCGAATCCTTCCCCCTGCCCGGATCGCGGAACGAGTATCTGTTCTTTGTCGAATTCAGCGGGCACCGTGGCGAGGAACGGGTGGCCACCGCGATCGATCGATTGAGTTCGATCACACGCCGACTGGAAATCTTGGGGTCGTACCCGGTCGCCGTGCTGTAACCGAACCGATCAAGTATCGGTGTCTACACGGGCGGTGTCGTTGACTGTCCGAAGTCACCCTCCTTGCTGGCAGAGGTATCGATAAGTCAAGTCACCCTCCCTGGCAGGGAGGGTCGAGCGCAGCGAGGGGAGGGTCGAGCGGTCGTCGCTGAGCGATTCCCAGCGACAGTTTCACATCTGACCTTCCCACCAGAGCGGGTAAGCACTAAGAGTGGTTCGTTCATCGGTCAATCAAGGAAGGTTCAATGAAAAAATCGCGAAGAAGCGGCGGCGGGCGGAGCGAGGAACTGGCCCAGCAACCCCGGACGACGTTCGACTATCCCGTCCGCTTAGTCGCCTACACCTTGATTGCCGCTGCCGTCTGTCAATTGATCTTGCTAGCGGTCCGTGGCCTGGGAATCGAGTTCGTCGCCCGCGAAAACGGTCCCGTCGAACTGGCGCAGGTCGGCATGGCCCTATTCGCCTCCGCTTGCCTGATGATTGCCGCCGTCCAGATGCCCTTTGGCCGCACGCTGTTGGTCGTGTGTGGTTGCCTGGTCGGTTACGCCGCGGCGCGTGAATGCGATTCCTGGTTCGAATCCGTGTTCTTTGATGATGCCTACAAGTATCTGGCCGGATTGCCGCTGCTGGGCGTGGCAATGGCGGCCTTGGTACGCGGTCGAAAACGGATCGTCATCGAGTCGCGGGTGCTGCTGCGGACGCCATCGATGACGATCTTCGCGATCGCGGGCATCTACATCTGCACCCTCTGCCAGGCGTTCGATGTCCCGGACCTTTGGACCGCCGGCGGACTGAGCGAATCGCCTGAAATGACGAAGGCAGCGGTGGAGGAATTCGCCGAACTGTTCGGCTATCTACTGCTGGCGTTCTCCGGCATCGAATCCCTGGCGATGGCATTCGCACCCGGGAACGTCGAAACCGGCTCCGTCGAATCGGCTGCTGCCGAAGCGACATGCATCGAGCTCACGACACCTCAGGCCGACGCACCGTCTCAAAAAGCCGCGTGATGCGTGCTCAACGGCCCGTTGATCGAATCCGATCACAGCTGAAATCAGCCGTTTCACGCGAGCGGGTGGCGTAACACGAAGAAAACACTCCAGGGCCCGTAGGCTCGCGCCAAACGGCTGATCCAATCAACAGCCAGTGAACGTCGCCGCGGCGAGTCGGCTCAACCGCTGATGACGCCGGTGACGATGCACTTGACCGACTTGCCGCCATCCAGATCGGTGCTGATCAGAATCTCCTGGCCGACGCGGTCCTCGGTTTCCCCCGCGTTGAATCGCAAGGTCACAAAGTGCAGTTTTTTGCTGCCACTGGGCGCCGTGAACTCAAACCGTTGGTCGGCGCAAACGATCTCTTTGATGGCAAAGGGTTCGTCGCCCCGAATCACCAGTCGCTTTTCAACCGTCGCCCCAGGTTCCGCGGTCCCGAAACTGACCGCCGAGGGCGAAACACTCAACGACGGGCGGATCCGTCCGTTGATCGACATTTCCGTCGTCGGAAAATCGACGTCGTTGCTGATCAACGTCAACCGTTCGTGCACATCGCCCTCGGGCATCGATCCCAAGACCTTCACCCGCATCCGGTAACGCACCATCCCGGGTGATTTCTGCGGTGCACTCAGTTGGACTTCCAAGTCGTCGCAAAACGATCGCACATCGGTGATCTGCCAATCACGATTTCCCGTGTGCGTGATCACGATGTCCTGCTGGGTTCCAGCCCCCGAGGCAATCTCACCGAATGCGACTTCGGGCGGATCAAACGTGACATCGGTTCGAATAAATCCGCTGACCTTCAGTTGAACTTCGGCGTAGTAGGGCCGATCGAACACCACCGTGACGACCGCGGACTTCTGGCCGATGAAGGTGCTGGTGTTGAAACGGGCCACCACCGAAGCGGTCTCGTGAGTCTTGAGCGTGTTTTGGGTGACCGTCGGTGTCGTGCAACCACAACTCGACCGAACCGCCGCAACGTGAACATCTTCCTGATACAGGTTCGTGAAATCGAACAGGTACTCACACTTTGCCCCCCGCCCGACGATACGAAAATCGTGGCTCGTCGTCTTGAACATCTTCTCCGCCCAGTTTTCACCCGAAGAGGATGGAGCGGCGGAAGTCTGTCGTGACGAAACCGTGCGGGATTCAATCTGCCCGAATGCGGAATCGCAATTGACAGCAAAACAAACGAGCAAGCACCACGCAACCAAAGGCATGGTGCTGCGTCGAGACAACACGGCGGGAAAACTATGAATCATCAATTCGGACCGTTCGGCGAGAGTCGATGTGGGCCATCGGCATACCACCGTCAAACTTTACCAAATCTCACTCGTTTGAAGTAGGCGTTTCCGATTGTCTGGCATCTATGGTTTCGGCAACTGAGTGGAAATTTTCCAGTAATTCTTTCAGCCGCTCCATTGGAAGCCCGACAACGTTGCTTTCGCTGCCCCCACCGACGATTTCAATCCAGTCGTTTCCGTCCTGAAATCCAAACGCCCCCGCTTTTCCTTCCCATAACAGCGTGTCGAGGTACTCTCGAATCATGGTTTCGGACAGCGATTGCATCTGCAACTCGGTGCGGACGACGTCGACGGTGCAGCGAGACTCGCCGGAGGACCACAGGCAAACGCCGGTGTACACGTCGTGCCGACGCCCGCTGAGCGTTCGCAGCATTTCTGCGGCGTGCTCCTCATTGTGCGGTTTGCCCAGGATCTGTCCCCCGCACGATGCGACGGTGTCGGCGGCCAAAATCATCGCCCGACCGTGTCGCCGCACCACGCTCTCTGCCTTTCGGTACGCGTAGCGGGCCACCAGCTCGGGCGCCGTTTCGCGACTGCAGACCCCGCACTCGGCGTCGTCGCTGGCCGGATCAATCGTGAACTCATACCCGGCCGCCCGTAGCAGTTGCGCGCGTCGGGGCGAACCGCTGGCCAGTACCAACGGAATTCCGTCGGGGATGGGGGCTCTACTTAAACCGCGCATCAGCGGCAGATCATCTGAAATTGCCATCGCTTCAATCAAACCGAGATACTACTGGCACCGAATGTGAAAAAGACTGTCGTGGCCTGTCTAGATTTAACTTAGGGGTTGGTTCGGACGGGAGGGCTCGCGCCCTGCCGCTAAAATCGTAGCGGAACAGCGCGAGCGGGCAGTCGATTTAGTGAGCCGCGACGCGTAAGCGGCCGGGCATCCAGGCGCCCGCCCGAGGCCTTACGGCCAGCGGCTCACCATTGACTCGACAAATCCCATTCAATCGGCAGCCCCGCGCGCCGTCCGGTCTCACCCGAAGTTCAAAAGTTGACAAAGCGTTAGCCGCCGCCCGAATCCGAGGGGCCAGCCGGTGGCGGGTCAGTCGGCGGTGGACCAGACGGTGGCGGGCCGGCTGGAGGTGGGCCGGCCGGAGGTGGGCCGGCTGGTGGTGGGCCCGAGGACGGCGGATCGGCCGGCGGCAAACCCAGCCGGCGTTGCTCCAGCTGCCGAACGGCCCCCTTGAGCGATTCCAGCAGACGTGGCACTTGGCCGGCGGCGACAAAGACCCGCGCGCTGACGGCCGACTGCGGAAAGAAGCTGGTCAGGAAATCCAGTCCGAACTCGGTCGCACCGTGCCCGATCATCACGCCGTTGGCGTAAGTACCACTGAGCACCTCGTCGGGCATCTTCAAATCGTCATAGATTTCTTGTGGACTCGGTCGACGCGCGTCCGGGTTGGGCGGCTGCGGTTGTGGCGTGTGCGGATCACCGAACCGTCCCCGATAAAGCTCCAGATTGGTCGTCAATGCCTCGATGAACTGCGGCATCACCGGATGGGGAATCACCACCCGCGCGGCCACCTTATGTGGCCGTCCGATCGTCTGCAAAAAGTCGACGATGTACTCGCTCGGTCCCGTCATCACGATCGCACCGGTGCTGAACGTCCCCCCGGCGACGTGATCGGGCACCCGCGCCCGCAGCGGTGGGTTCGGCTGCGGCTGCTGGCCGGACTGGCCGGACTGGCCGGACTCGGGTGGATCAGGCGTTTGGTCGTCAGAGGACATGCGTGGGACGCTGTTGCTTTGGTGGGGGAGGATTCAGCCGCGCATTCCGATCGGAATACCGCCACCAGTCTAAATCTCACCGCCACCGTCCGAAACCCGTGACGGTTCGCCTGCGATTCATCGCGATCCCTGCACATGACGTCAGCCCAATGCCATCAACCTTGGCTCTAAAAGTGTTAGCGGAACGGCGCGAGCCGTCCGGTCGCGTTTCAAAAACGCCGTGAAAAACGGGAGGGCTCGCGCCCTACCGCTAACAAAAAACACCCCGCTTGGCGTCAACGTCGATGGCATTGGGCGTCAGCCAGTGCCGCGTGTCGTTCCGCCCCCATCGTCTTGCCCCCATCGTCTTGCCCCCATCGTCTTGCCCCCATTGTCTTGCCCCCATCATTCTGCCCCGAATCGTTCTGCCATTCCTCTCCCGATCGCCTCCGAAGCGTCACACCAACGCTTGACACCGCCTCCACACCTTGTATCATTGACTTAATACAAAGGTGCAACCGATGCTGATCCAAATCCAATCCGGCAGCCAGCCGATCTACCAGCAGATCGTCGATCAAATTCGCTTTCGAATCCTGTCTGCGCAGCTCAAGGCCGGTGACGAGTTGCCGACGATCCGGGGGCTTGCCGAAACGCTGAAGGTCAACCCGAACACGATCGCCCGGGCCTATCGCGAGCTGGAGCATGAAGGGCTGGTCGAAAAGCGTCGAACCACCGGGACCTTCGTCGCGGAATCATCGGGAACACTCAGCCGCACGCGCCGCCGCCAAATTCTCACGCCCGAGATCGACAAGCTACTCGTGCTCGCCGGCCACCTGGGCGCGGACGCGGCCGAGTTGGATGAACTGATCGCATCACGTCAGCAAGCCCTTCAACGAAAGGAATAATGCCATGACTTCCGCCGACGATTTTGCCGTACGGGTCCAGTCACTCTCGCGTTCCTTTCGTGGAACGCAGGCGCTGATCGATGTCAGCTTGCAGATCCCCCGCGGGTCCGTCTTCGGACTTGTCGGTCTCAACGGGGCAGGCAAGACGACACTGATCCAACATGTGATCGGTTCCCTCAAAGCGTTGCACGGAAGCGTCAACGTGCTCGGCCAGGATCCGACGATCCGCCCGGAAAAGCTGCTCGCCCGAATCGGCTACATGACCGAAGAAGACTCGCTGCCGAAATGGATGCGGATCCGCGACCTGATCAGCTTCTGCCGGACGGTCTATCCGACGTGGTCGGACAGCTATGCGACGCAACTGTGTGACATGTTTGGTTTGTCGACGACCGCAAAACTCAAGTCGCTGTCCAAGGGCGGCCGAGCCCGCGTGGCGCTGTTGGCGGCGATCGCGCACCGACCGGAATTGCTGATCTTGGACGAACCGAGCAGCGGGCTGGACCCGATCGCGCGGGCCGACATTTTGGAAGCGATCATCCGCACCGTGGCCGACGAAGGCCGCACGGTGTTGTTTTCCAGCCATCTGCTCGAAGAGATCGATCGGGTGTGCGACCACATCGCGCTGCTGCACGACGGCGTGCTGTTGGAATCGATTCCCGCGGCGACCTTGCCCGAGCGTTACACCGAGTGTTTTTATCGCACCGAAACACCTTCGTCGCGTGCTCCCGAGATCCCGGGCTCGTTCGGCGGAACGGGCGACGCGTCGGAATGGTCGGTGTTGATAGACTCCGAAAATGAAGCGTCTCTGTCGACGACCACCTCGATCGAATCTCACGGATCGCGTTGGGAATTGGTGCGTCAAGAACCGGCGACCGTTCACCGCTGGTTCGCCGGTCGCGTACAACGCAAGCCGACGGCATCCTCGACTCCAATGGAGGGCGTGCAACATGTCTGAAAGCATTGCACTGGCCAGATTGTTGATCACACGTTCCAGAACGGCATTGACCCTCGCCATCGCCTACCTGCTGGTGATCCACGTTTGCGCGGCCCTGTTTAGCGTGGGCGTGTTCAGCGACGGCGATGTCGGTGGCGAACTTGCACTCAAACGCACCGCGACGATGATCGTCGTCATGCTCTCGCTGCCGCTGCTCGGGATCACGTTCGCGTTATTCGACTTCAGTGAACAAGGCGACATCAGCAGCGGGGCGACGGGTTATTTGCCATGGTTGCTACGCATGCCGGTAAAAACATGGAAACTGGCCGCCGTTCCGCTGGGTCTGAAGACGCTCTGGACGCTCGCCATTTGTGGTGCCATTGCGTTGACGGCGCGGTTCTTCGGAACCCCTTTGGAGCGTTGGTTCATGCCGGCGATCGGAATCACCACGATCTTCGTCTTGGCATGCCTGGTCATCTGGCACCCGTTTCGCTGGCCCTACACACGTCTTTCGCTGATCGGAATCCTATTCGTCCCCGCCTACGCATGGCTGATCGCATCGGCTTCACTCGCGTTCGCCAACGAACGCTCCGACGTGCCGTCGGATCCCACCTCGATCACCGCCGCATGGATCATCGGCCTGTCGGCCTACGCGGCGCTGACCCTGCTCGCGCTCCGCGCCGTCCGATTGGCACGCTTCAACGTTGCCGGGCAAATCAGTGAGTCACGCGGCTGGATGGCGTCTGCGGAAACCGCTTCCCCTGCCGTGGCCGCGGTCGCATCGTCCCCGACATCACAGAGACCTCCCGCGAAGATCTCACCGATCGTCGCACTGCTGCGATTTGAAGCGTCCAAATTCGCCGAATCCGGGACGAAGATCGTTGCCGCCTGCTGGTTGCTGATCGTCCTGTTCTTCTCCCTATTCAGCCAGACCGGAACCGACACCTTTGTCTTCCTGGTGGTCGTGTTTCTGTTTCCAGGCATCTTCCTGAACGAATGGAAGATGTCGGGGCTGCACGAGAACTTCCTGCCACACACGCTGGCGATGGCGCCGATCCGCACGACGACGATCGTCTGGACCCATCAACTGATCACCACGGTGATCTGGTTTGCATCGCTACTTGGAGTTCCAGTCGTGATGCTGATCTGGCACACCACCGGCGCGAGTGCACCGATGGTCGGCGCCTGGCAGCGCGTGATCGGCTCGCAATTCGACGCTCCCGACGCCCTCACGCGACTCACGGGAATCTCCGTCCTTGTCGCGATGCTACTTGTCATCCGCCAAACCACGTGGAACATCGCGGCGAGTTCGACCGACGAGAAACGATTCGTGTACTGGATGATCGCCGCAAAGTTCACCGTCGCCTTCGCCGCCTTCAGTTGGTTCTTGTTTCAGTTCTTGCGGTTTCCCGATTGGGAAGCCTGGACGCTTTGGGCGTGGCAATCGATCGCCCAGTTACCGGCACTGCTGCCCTGGTTGGCAGCGACCAAAGCGGTCCTCGTCATCATCGCCACCATGCTGCTCTATCGCTCCGGTCTGGCCGAGCGCCAAACCGTCATCGGACTGTTCGTCGGCTATCTCGCGGGCACGTTCCTGATTGCGGCAATCGCTTGGCAATGGATGCCCAGCGACCGTGTCGCCTTGTGGCACTGCGTGACGGCGACCGCGGTGTTGATGCCCTACAGCCGGATCGTGTTAGCGCCCCTTTGTCTCGCCCACAACCGCCACGCCTAATCGATGCTGCGATTGACCCTCGATTCGATTCTGCCAATTTTCCTACCTCCAAAATCTTCCTACCTCCCCACGCAGCCACCTTGCCCATCAGGTCGGTGAGACCCCCTCTCCACCGCACGTTGCGGTTCGCCCGGTTTCATCCGGATCACTTTTCTGGTGTCCGATCGCATCGCGGTCATCTGTTCGCAAAACGAGATGACCTCAGGCCAACTCTTCTCCGTCTTCCAAAACGACTCCAGTTCCGTAAGCATCTCCGGGAACCAAGCTCGCTGCGCGTCACCCGCTGGCATCGAGGCATTCTCCTTTCAAATTGTAGGAATGCAGCTGCGACTCATCACTCAGATTGCTGACAAGATCGATATTTCCATCGTATCAAAGTCACATTTCTATCAAAACAGCGTTCGGCCGCGAACAGCGGAGAATTCAGTCAGAATTGATTCAGTAACCGTTGGTGCCTAGTCTCTGTCGCTGCGACGCAGCCACCGGGAATCGCCTAAAAGCTAGACACCAACGGTTGCTGAATCCCCGTTAACGATGCCCCTGCGATTCGTGCCGGACACCTCTTTTCAATTCCTTTCACGGAGATCAATCATGCGTTTCAGCTTTCCCAAACGATTGCTTGTCATTCCCATCTGTCTTGTCGTCGTCCTTCTCGCCGCAGCTCCGGCTGCCGAAGAAATCATCGGCGTTCGCAACGACAAGCTCCTGGAACAGGTCGGACAGAAATGGAGATACCCGGGGACGGGCTATTCCGGTCGCGGCCGAGTGGGAAGCATCCGGACTGGGGTGCAACACGCGGAAGCTCCCTATCACAAAGTGTGGCAACACTACGCCGAGCAATGTGGGTTTCTCGCGTTTGAATTTCCCCACCCTCCCCTCGACGTTCTGCGTCGCAACCGCTATTGCTGCAGCCCGCTCAAGTCCCAGACGCGGATGGTTCCGTCGCGGCCGCTGGTGGCGATTTGGTGTGCGACCGGGTCCAGGGAAACGTTGTGCACGGCGGATTCGTGTCCGGACAGCGTGGTCACCAGTTCGCCGCTGGCCAAGTCCCAAATGCGACACTTTCCGTCTTGGCTGGCGACGACGGCATGCGTTCCATCGCCGCAAAACGCCACGCTCCAATTGTCACCGCTGCTGCCGACAAGCTGACGGTCTTCCAGCCCCGTCGCCGTGTCCCAAATGTGAATGGTTTTTCCCCACCCGACGGTCGCCACCTGGGTTCCCGAGGGCGCAAATCTGACGTTGTAGATGGGACCGGAGTGACCGAGCATTGTTTGACGTGTTTCGAGTGTTTCGGCATCCCAGATTCGCACGATCTTGTCGCTGCCGACCGATGCGATCAAGCGTCCGTCAGGTGACCAGTCGACGCCGAAAATCGCTCCCGGTTGCGTCACGCTTGCCAGCGGTTGACCGGAATCGATGTCCCAGGTGTGGATCATGCCGTCTTGGTCGCCGGCAACGATTCGCGTCCCATCGGGTGAGAACGCAATCTTACGTACCGCACTGTGGGCGTCCCACTCCTGAAGCAGCTCCAACGTTTCGGAATCCCAAATCTTGACCCTGCCATCGTTGCCGCTGGTCGCGACGATGGACTTGGTCGGATGATACTGGATCATCCAAACGATTCCGCGATGGGCGTCAAAGCTCCGCAACACCTTTTGCTGTTTGACGTCCCACAACCGCACGCTGCCGTCTTCGATCGCGGCGACCACCTTTTCACCACTCGCGTCAAAGTCCACCGCCCAAACCGTTCCCGGGTTTCCGCCCAAAACGACTGACGGAAACACCGGACCGGCATCGACTTGAGCGACCGCGGCCGGTTCACCGCGGGTGGCCAGAAAGATCATCGCGGCACACAAGCTGGCGATCCCGATCAATCCGGCTGCCCAAGCGGCGCGGAGTGTATTGCGGGAAACGAGTCGATGCGAACCGCTGCGTCGCAGTTTCTTCGTCGTGTTCGCGACCGCGGGGACCTGTAACGGTGAAATCGGGCCATAACTGGTCACGATTTCGGCCAAGGTCTCGGCCACAAAGGCAGCCGACTCGGGGCGCCGCGCAGGGTTCTTGTCCATCAACGCCATCGTCAGCTCGGACAACGGCAAGGGGATCTTGGAATCCAGCTTCACCGGCGGCGTCGGCGTTTCGTCCATGATGCGTTTCATCACGCCGACGATCGACGGGGCTTCAAACGGCGACACACCGGTCAACATTTCGTAGAGCACCGCACCGAAGGAGAACAGATCGCTCTTTTCGTCCGCGGTCGCGCCGGTGGCCTGTTCGGGTGACATGTACAGCGGCGTTCCCGTGACCATCCCGGTCTTGGTCAAGCGGACGTCATCGGTCGCGCGGGCCAAACCGAAATCCGTCAACTTGACGCGGTCGGTTCCCGATTCGATCAAGATGTTTGCCGGCTTGATGTCACGATGCACCATGTCGCGGCCGTGCGCGGCCGACAGTCCCGCAGCGATCTGCATCGCGATACGAGCGGCCTCACTCGGCGGCAACGGTTTCTCGTCTTGCAGTCGCTTCTCCAGCGTCACGCCTTCGATGTACTGCATCACCAGGAACGCGACTTCGCCTTGATCCTCGCGCGCCACTTGATGCATCGCTACCACGTGTTCGTGGGAAATCGCCGCCGCGGCACGGCCTTCGCGACAAAAACGCTGACGGGCCACGTCGTTCTTGGCGTACTCGGGATTGAGCACCTTGATCGCGACGTTGCGTTGCAAGTGCGTATCAAAGGCTTCCAACACGATCCCCATGCCGCCTCGACCGATCACTCGTGAAACTTCGAAGTGGTGCAGGCGACCGATGTAGGCCGGGTCGTCGGATTTTTTCAGAAACGGCAGCGCGACGGGAGTGGCCGCCTCGATCGTCGGCGTCAAGTCCGGATCCGATCCCGCCGGGGGCTGACCCGATGGGCCGGCGGAGTTCGATTCGCCACGCGTGCCCGATTCGCCGCCCGCGCGAGCGGGCAGGTGCGTCACGCTGGCGTCCACGTTTGGGGTGTCCTGACCGTGAACACTGCCCGACACCGCGGCGACCGCCTTCCAATACGCTGAATCGCTCGGCGGCAGCGCCCCGACCGCTTGCCCGACGAGATCCTCGATCGGCATGTCCTTGGCCGCGGCACCTTGGAGGATCGCACTGCCTGAAATCGCGACCGATTCGAGGACACTTTGGCAGCGCGTGCAGCCCCCGATGTGCTCGGTTGCACCACTTGCTTCCGCCTCCGGCAACGAACCACCGACCAACGCTTTCAATTGTGTCTTGGTCGGGCACGCTGAAACTGTCATCGCGTTTCCTCTTCTTGTTCCAGTCGCTGGATCTCGGCACGGAGACGCGCCGTCACTCGACTTTTGGCGACGTAGATCGCGCCGGTGCTCATCGACAATTCCTTCGCCGCCTCGGCAGCCGGACGGCCTTCGACCGCCGTGATCCGAAAGGCAGACCAAGTTTTGGGATCCGAATTTTCTTCGACGATTTTCATTGCGATCGCAGCAAGTGAACGAAGGTGTTCCAATTCCCACTGCTCGCTGAGTTCATTTCGGTCGTCAGCAGCTTGGGACAACAATTCCAATTGAGCCGTATCATTTCCCGACGGTCCGGCTTTTTTTCGCTTTTCAAAATAGCTGTAGAGCCGATTCCGGGTGATCGTGAACAACCACGAACGGAAGCCGCCCTTTTCCTTGTCATACTCCAACCGCCCGATCGCCGAACCGACCCGCCGAAAGACGTCTTGCACGATGTCCGCCGCGTCGGCGTCTTGCAGCCCCCGGCTGCGGACGAATCGGTAGAGCATCGGGCCATAGTCACGCAAAAAATCGCTCCATGCCTCGTGGTCGTTGGCGTCGCGAAGCCTCAAAAGGAGCGTCGCTCGCGTCACAGGAGATTCGCTCACCCTGTCTGTCTCAATTTTGAAGTTCGGTCCACTCGGCCACCGGCGGTGACGGCGCAAAAAACCAAGCGTGCGATTGTGCAAGACAGTATAGCGACCGAACCGACCATGACAGTCGGCACGTTCCTCCGCAAGAACTACCCGACGGAACTCGCTCTCTTACAACGTCAAGTTTGGAATTCCTGTCTTTTGGGATTCTTCGTCTCCCTCCCGACCCGAACATCCCACCCCATCGCCCCCCCGTTTAGAATTCATGGCGGAAGCCCCACGGTAATTTGCGTCCTGCGCGGTAATCCGATTAGTTTCACCACATCGCCCCACCCCTGTTTCTCGATTCGCGATCCGCGCAACCACGACCGTGCCGAGTTCTACGAAATCATCTGACGACGCCGCGTCCCCCACCGCTCCCCACGACGAATGGCAATCGGAGCCCCCGACGCTGCCCGATGCCCAGGTCGATCGAGGTCTGGAGCAGCGCAACTCAACAGATCCGATTTCGGCCACCGTGCTGGCCATCGCCGCTCAGTCATCCTGCCCGACCGAATTCCTGAAACAGATCGCTGGCCGCTGGCTGACCTCGTTTTCGGCGGACGTTGTCGCGGTCGCGCATCCCAACTGGCCCGCGCCGATGGTGCTGGCGTCCGACGCGGAGCTGACTCGGCGGCTCGATCCCCATCGCATCGGAAACCTGCTGGCGGCTTCCACCTCGGCCGCAACCGCTTGCGATCTGCCACTACAGCCCTCGCCTGACTCGCCGCTTTCGGAAACGCTCTCTCGGTCGATTGAATCAACCGGACCAGATTCGAGAAATCAAGCTCGCGGGTTGCACGTCCGCTTGATGGACGGACGCGAACCCTGCGCCGTCTTGCTGATCTACGCCGATCGCCACGTCCCCGACGTCGCCGCTCAAATTCGTCAACTGAGGCAGTTGGCCGAATTCGCCGGCTGCTGCCGGATCGCGCTTCACAGCTACCGCGACGATCACGCGAAACAAGAGCTGCCGGTGACGGGGATCGCTGCCGGTGGCGAGCGTGCGTTGCGCCACTTCCATCGCGATTTGGATGTCACCGCCACCGCCTATCGGATCGCCAATGAAACCCGGCGAGTGCTGGCGTTCGATCGAGTCACGGTCTTGGTCGCCAAGGGTCGCCGGCTGCGCGTCGAATCGGTCAGCGGCGTTGCCGTTGTCGATCGACGGGCCAACGCGATCGCCGCCGCGGAGACGCTTGCGCAGCGTGCCCTGGTCTTGGGCAGGCCGATCAAGCTGCCTTCTTCAGACCCGCTGCCGCCACAGCTGGCCGATCCGCTCGATCACTACCTGGAAGAAACGGACGTCGCCTCGGTATGGATCATGCCGCTGTATCAGCCCCTCACGTCCAAGGCGACAGACGACGATCGAAATCGATCATCCGCCGGCGAGGTTGTGGAACCGTCACACGCCGATTTCACCGACGACCTCTTCAGCGACGCCGAACCGATCGGAGTGCTGTTGCTGGAGTCTTTTTCCGAAGACGCCGAAGTCGACCCCACCGCGGCGATGCGTGAAATCGCTGCCGAAGCCGCAATGGCGCTGGCGAATTCTCGCGAGCACCAACGCATCTTCGGCTTGCGTGTCCTGAAATCCCTCGGCGACTGGTTTGGCGGACGTCGTCTGCCGTACACCACGCTCGGACTGATGGCGATAGTCATGCTGCTGATCGCGGCGACGATGATCCAAGTCGATCACAAGATCATTGCGACGGGATTCGCCGAACCGTCGGGACAACAAAATGTCTTCGCACGTACCGATGGAGTCGTCAAAGAAATCTATGTCCGCGACGGCCAACAGGTCGCAGAAGGTGACCTGTTGATGCGTCTGGAAAACGCCGACTTGGAATCCACCGCCGAATCGCTGTCGGGTGAAATCCAGACGACCGCGCAGCGTCTGACGTCAATCCGATCGATGCTGCTGGATCCGGCCACCGATGCAAAACAGTCCGGTCGGATGGCGATCGAACAACGCCAACTGCAAAGCGAGCTGAACAACCTGCAAAGCCAGCTGGATCTTGTTCGCAACCAACTCTCCGAACTGCAGATCACCGCTCCGATCGATGGCGTGGTGTCGGCGTGGCAACTCAAACGCAAACTGTCCGACCGGCCGGTCGCGCGGGGCAATCATCTGCTGAGCATCGTTCGCACCGATGGCCCCTGGCAGCTGCGGCTGGAAATTCCTGACGAAGACGCCGCCGAAATCTTTCGCGCGTCGACCGCCGAGGACGCACTGAAGGTCGAATTCGCCGCCGCATCCCATCCCGAATCAACCTTCGTCGCCACACTCCAGTCCGTCTCCGGCGCGGCCAGACGAAACGCACAGGGCGCCACCGTGATCGATGCCATCGCGACGGTCGATCCGCCAGTCGACGCCGATCGCCGATTCGGGATGCAAACGTTTGCCTCAGCCGATGCGCACAACGGTGTCGAGGCGACGGCCAAGATCCGTTGTGGACGACGCTCCATTCTGGGCAGCTGGTTCGGGGACGTCGCCGACTTCGTCCATCGCAACCTTCTCTTTTACGTGCGATGACACCGATACGATGACGCTGACGCCGCTTCGTCACCACCGATCGCAAAGCTCCGCGAAATCACCGATCGGTTTGCGCAAACGCCCGGATCTGGTGTTTGTAAAAACCGAACACAAACACGATTCCGCGGTCGTCGTCAAAGATCCGATCGCGATGAAGTATCACCGCCTGCGCGACGACGAATGGTTCGTGCTCCAGCGGCTGTGTCGG
This sequence comes from Stieleria sedimenti, assembly GCF_025060895.1. GTDB lineage: Bacteria > Planctomycetota > Planctomycetia > Pirellulales > Pirellulaceae > Stieleria > Stieleria sedimenti. The sequence goes on from NZ_JANZKV010000148.1 coordinate 41,268, forward strand.
GGTGTTTCGCTCGAATCGCTTCGTGACCAATACCAGGCACGCTTTCGCCCGGCCAAGGTCACGCTGTCACAATTAAACGACTTGCTGTTTCGACTCCATCAACTCGGGTTGACCGTTTCGGACAGGGCAGGGCAGGGCGATCGATTGTTGGAAAAACGACAGTCCGATCGACGACGACGCATCACCCAACAATTTTCAAGCATCCTGTTCCTGCGATTCCCAGGCGTCGACCCCGAACCGCTGCTGCGGCGTTTGTACCCCCTGGTCCGGCCGCTGGTGAGCGCCGCGGGTTTGGCGGCCATGTCGCTCCTCGCGGTCGTGGCGATCCTGACGCTGGCCTCCAACTGGGATCGTTTCGCGGCCGAGTTCCCCTCGATGCAACAGTGGTTCCAACTGCGCTGCGTTTTCACCCTGGCCGCCGTCCTGGGTGCCACCAAGGTGCTGCACGAACTCGGGCACGCGTTGGTCTGCAAACGTTTCGGCGGGGAGTGCCATCAGATCGGCCCGATGCTGCTCGTGTTTACCCCGGCGCTCTATTGCGACACGTCGGATTCCTGGATGTTGCCGAACCGCTTCGCCCGTGCCGCGGTCGGACTGGCCGGCATCGGCACCGAAGTTCTCTTGGCATCGATCGCGACGCTCCTGTGGGCATCCACGGGGCCGTCGTTGATTCATTCGCTGGCCATGAATGTGATGGTCGTTTGCAGCGTCAGCACGGTCTTGTTCAACGCCAATCCGCTGCTGCGTTACGACGGTTATTATGTGTTGTCCGACCTGTGCGATGTACCCAACCTGGGCCAGAAGTCACGTGAACTGACGTCGCGACTGGCGGCACATGTGTTGTGTGGCGTCGCAGCCCCCGACGAACAATCGATCGGCCGCCGGGAACGATTTTGGTTGGTCGTCTACGCCGTGATGGCGACCGTGTATCGCTGGGCACTCACGCTGCTGATCTTGTGGTTTCTGATGTTGATGCTGCGTCCCTACCGGTTGGAATCGATCGGCATCGTGCTGTGCATCGTCGCCGCCGGCGGCTTGCTCGTGTCCAGCTTCCGTGGTCCCGTTTTGTTTCTCCGCCACCCTGGCAAAAGGAGACAGATTCGCATGAATCGATTGATCCGTTCCGGATTGGTGATCGCGACACTGCTGGTCATCGCAAGCATTCCATTTCCGTCCGGCGAGTCAGCCGACGGCCGCGTCGTACCCCGCGAAGAGACTCCGATCTACATTGCCACCGGAGGTCATCTGGACGACTTGGTCGTCTCGGCCGGCATGTCGGTGGACGAAGGTGATCTGATCGCGACGCTGTCCAACCCCGAAGTCGTTCATCAATTTTCGAAAACCGAAGCGCGGGTGAAGTCCCAACGGGAACTGGTCCAAACGCTGAAATCCAGCCGCCTGAAACTTCCCGATGCCGCCAACGAATTGCCGGTGGCCGAAGCCATGCTCGTCGAACTGGAACAACAACTCGAAACGCATCGACGTCGTCGTCAGGCATTAAAGATCCGCTCGCCGGCGGCGGGACGTTTGATCGCACCGCCGCGACGTCCAGCGACCACAGATCCCGCCTCAGCCCGAGCGACGGATTTGACGCTGACCCGCTGGAGCGGCGATCCGACGGAGCCTCGAAACCGCGGCTGTTATGTCGAACCCGGCACCGAATTGTTCACCGTGATCGGCGCTGACCGCTGGGATGCCGAACTCGTGGTCTCCGCTTCCCAAGTCCAACGCATCAAGGTTTCCAACGAGGTCAAGTTGATATTGGAATCCGACCCCGCGCATCCGTTGACCGGCTCTGTCGCCGAAATCTCATCCAAACAATGGACGATCGATGACAACCGACAACGACGCGACGATGAACAGGCGACGCGGATGGAGACGCCGACTGAAACATCGTATGTGGTCCGCGTGGAACTCGACACGACCGACCCCATCGCCAAAGACGCGTTGCTAACCGGAGCCGACGTCTCGGCCAGGATCACCGCCGAACCGATTTCCATTCTTGGCAGAACCGTCCGATTTCTGAATCGGTTGCTGCGGTTCCGGTAAAAGACAAAAAGGGGAAGGGGGTTTTTAACGCGGCGCAGGATGGTGTGGGCGGGCACCTTGCGGTGCCGGAGTCGCAAGCTGGAAGCTCACGCCACTGTTGTGGGTGATCAACGTGCGGGCAGTCGGTGGCCACGTCCGCCGGTTGATCACTGATTGGCAAACTGAACAGGAGTCGTCACCATCGCATCGCGCTGATCGGTCAATGCGATAAACCAGGTATTGGCGCTGGCGGGCGGCCGGGGCGCGGTGACTTCGTCGCTGGCGATTTCTGCGGAAAGACTTTGCCAATCGCGTTTTGAACGCAGCCCCGTATCTGTCGTGTCGTGCAATTGGGCAGACTTGAGAGGCACGGCACTGGTGTACGACAATCGGACCGTCTCGCCGTCGGTCGCCATCGCACCAGGTACCGGCAATGGCGTGCCGCCGCGACAAAACGAATCGATGTACAGGCCGATCTGTTCCGCATTGTCCGTCTGTCGCTCCTGGGCAAAGGAAACACCTAGCCACGTCGTCGAGCAAGCAACCACGCTGAGCATGGAACAGCGCAGCAGAAACATGATCGCGCTTGAATCTTTATGCATGAGTCAATTCGTCGGATCAGGCGTGAGTGGATGGATGACGGGAAGGACTCCGATGAAATCAACAGGCCGCCAAGCAAGTCAGCACTTGATCCGGATGATCGCTGAACAGACCGTCGACCTTGGCTTGTCGGAGCGTGTCGATCAATTGCTGCAGCGTCGCGCATCCCTTGGGCAAGTCATCCGCCCGCACGGTCCAGGGGTGCACTGCCAAACCGAATCGGTGCGCCTCGGCCACCAGCTCGGTCAGCTTCGCCGCCTGGGAATCATCCCAGCGGACGATCGCGGCCAGGTTGGGGCCGATGCCATCGACGACCTTCGCCAAATCGGCCAGCCCCTCAGACGTCTTCATACGGCTGTAATCGGTTCCCGAGCGGGCGTCGTGCCCGTCACCGACCAACTGGATCAAGCGTCCCTGATAGGACAAGTCCTCGCGGATCCGACGGACCTCGAATTCATCGAAGCACTGCAAGAAACAATTGTCGCTCTTGTCCCGATAACCGAATCGATCCAAAGACTGGAGCACGATGCTGGTCAAATCACAGCCTTCATCGCGGTGCCACGACGGTTGCTTGATCTCGGGATAAATGCCCACCTGGCGGCCGGTCGTCCGATTCAGGTTTTGGATGAAACGAATCTCTTCATCCAACGTGCAGATCCGAAACCCGCCGGCGCCGCCGGAATAGCGTCCCGGAAAGACATTCCGCCCGTTGCGGTGATCGAACCGCTCCAGGACTTCCAACGTCTTCAGTTCGGCGAGGGTGAAATCGATCGCGTAATAACGGCCGTTCGGACGACTACGTCCATGAAAGCGCCTCGCGACGTCGGTCACCGTATCCAGATAAATGTCATGCAGCACGACCGGATGATGGTCCTTGGTCGCAATCACGTCCTGCTCCAAATAATCCGCGCCCATCGCATGGGCGATTCCTTTCGCGACCAGCGTGTGCTCAGGCACATAGCCGCTCGCACCACGGTGCGCGATCACGATCGGCGTCCGCTCAGCGGTCATGGCGCATTCGCCTCGACGATGACGTCGGCCAAGCTGCTTCGCAATGGGTCATCGTCGGGACCGCAAAATCCCCAGTGAAGGTGTTTCCGCCAGCCCTCGGCGTACTCAAATTTGCCGCTCATCTGTCCCGTTTCGGCGTTGATGTCCCGCATCGTCTGCAGGTAGCTGTCCATCCCCTGACTTTCATCCAACCATTCCTTCTGGCTGGCATGACAGCCGAGCAGCTCGACTTTCTTGTCGATCAAATCGGAATGGTCGACGAAAAAATGGGGCGTCACGAGCTCGCCCAGCGGAGTCCGATTGCCGACCGGCTGGCAGTGATACACCGTGACCGGTTCATAGAACGGCGGGACCGGCGGATCGCTGACCAGATTGGGCATGCCATGCGAAAACGCGGCGCTGACGGCCAGACGACAGGCGATCTCGTGATCTTCCATGTAGTCCGAAGGCGAATGGGTCAGCACCACCGACGGTTTGGCCGTCCGAACGATCGCGGTGACCTTGGCCAGATTCTCGAAGCTGTAGGTCGCGGCCATGTCGGGATAGATCGGATCGTAAAACGTCGCCCCCATCATTTGACACGCGTTCTTGGCTTCGGCCAAACGCGTCCGCGCGCACTCTTCGCGGTCCATCGTCGTGCTGCCACGCGAACCGTCACACAGGTTGACGTAGTGCAACTCCCAACCGCGCCGCGCGAGCTGTAACATCGTGCCGACCATCAGATACTCAATGTCGTCTGGGTGAGCGGCAATGGCAAGAACCGAAGGCATCAAAATCTCCTTTCATTCATCGCCGGATGCGAGAACCAACCACGGCCCTGCTTCCGGACAATCACTAGTTTTCATCGCTGTCAGTCAGCACTGTTAAAGAGCGAGCCGAGGGATCGATCAAATTGCCCGCGTGTCACGACCACGGGAATCCCCGCCTGCTTGGCCTTGTCCAATCGGGCGACTTGAACGTGCGGTCCATACGCCATCACTTTCGCGTCGGGACAAACCTGACGACACCGCTCCATCAATCCCTCGACGACACCACTGCGCGTCGACAGGTCGACAATCACGCAGCGGATGTCACCGCGGTCGGGCAGTGACGCGGCGAGTTGAAACTCCAGCCCCTCAGCCTCGGCCGCAGCGCGAACCCGCGAGGCAAACATCAGATCACCCGATAAAAAGACGACGGCGGGTGCGCCGTCAATATCGCTCGTTTGGTTCACAGGCGTCTGGCTCACTGACGTTTCGCCAATTCCGATTTCATGAACGCCAGACCCTCGGTGGCCAGTGTCATCTCGTCGGTAAACATTTTGCGCCAGATCTTTGTGGCCGCCGCGATTTCGGGCAGCGCCAATCCGAACGCTTCGATCACCAGCCAGCCGTTGTAGCCGCTCTTGGCGATCGCATCAAAGTTATCCTTCCAATTGATTCCACCCTTTCCGGGTGTGCTGCGATCGTTCTCGCTGATGTGAATGTGAAACAGTTTGTCGCCGCCGGCCAGGACCGCATCGGTCACACTTTTTTCTTCGATGTTGCTGTGGAAGGTGTCGTACATCATGCCACAGGCCGGATGATCGACCTCGCGCACAAATCGCGCCGAATCGGCATGGCAGTTGAGCAGGTAACATTCGAACCGGTTCAACGCTTCGACGCCCAACCGCACACCGACTTGACCGGCATGTTCGGCGACCTGCCGCATGCTCTCGACGCCCCATTTCCATTCGTCGTCGGTCGGGCCGGCGCCGCTGAACACCCCGATCGCCGAATGGTAGGGACCGACGAGCGTTTCGACGCCCGCCGCGGCACACAGATCCAACGTCCGTTTCGTCAAATCGATTCCTTTCTGACGCACTGCGGGGTCGGCAGAAATCGGATTGTCTTCCTCGCCGCGAATCGTCACGCCGGTGCGGCCAAGCCCCAATGAATCCAGCTCCGCGCCGATCGCTGCGTAATCCAAATCCAAATTAAAAATCGGCAATTCCACGCCGTCGAAACCGGCTGACTTGAGTTTTTCGCAAACCGGATACATTGCTTCGGTGACTTCGCCGCTCCACAGCAGCAGATTCATGCCGTACTTCATTGATCGTTCATCCTAGGGAATGGGTGGAAATAGAGTCGATCCGTCGGGCGGAGTCAGGAATCGAACACGCCGGAATTCTACCAACTCGCTGGCTTCTTGGAGCCAGGGCAAAACCGAATCCGGCAATTCGGCCAAACCGACACGCCGCATCACCTGATTGAGCCGCATCAATAGCCGGCGGTGGTCCACGTAGTCGTACAAAAACCGGGCTTCGGCGTAGCGACGGATCGCGCCGACCAATCGGTCGGTCGGTTTCCCGGTGATCTGATTGACGCACCGCTGAATCAATTCCGGCGACATGTCATCGACCAGTTGATAATATCGCTCGATCAGCTCGGGTCGATCGCGGATCCAAAACGCATCCAACAAGATCTCGATCAGAATGTGACCGACGAACATCGGGCGAAATCCGCGATCACCGGGCAATAAATCTCGCAGCCCCACGGCCAATTGCAAATTGGACTCGACGAACACCGTCGTGTTGTGAAACCAGCGATCGTCACGTATGTGATGCAGAATCCCGGTCGCGACGTCCCGCACCGCATCGTCGTCCGAATCGAGCGCCGCCGTCGCCATCCGCTCTCGGGCGCGAATCTTGCGGTCCACCACGCTCAAAAAATCCGGCACACCGGTACAGACCGCGACCAGCGGGTGATCCAGATACGGTATCGCGTGGGAGAGAAAATTCATGCGGGGCAGGAATTCATGCGGGACAGGGCGGGGCAGGAACCACTCGGGGCAACGACCCTCGGGGGCTGAGCCGCAGCGTCACCAAGCAGACAACCTTTGCCCGCTCGGCATTAGTGATGCGTCAACTTTCAAACTTAGGGTGCCGCGGAAAAGGGGTCAGGTACCAAAAATGCGAAGCACCCTTCGGGCCATTTGGTTTTTGGTACCCGCCCCCTTTTCCGCTCGACAAACGCAACCCGAACATTGAACGCTGACGCACCACTAGGCAAGATACCGCTCGACCCCCGCCTGCGGATACCCGTCGTAGAACCGGCGGATCCAGTGCCGCCCCGACCAGTGCTGCAGATGTCGCTCCCATCCCATGCGTTCCAAGAATCGGTCCGAGATCGAACCGTTGGAGACGTGGGCGACGATCGCCGAAGCGCCCCGCAACCGTGCGATTTCGTGCAACACGTGGCAGGCGCCGACGAATGACCGGTAGCCGGCACGGCGGCCACTGCGAACATAATCCAGCGTCAAGAACGACGGCATCCCCAACGGCTGGTGATAATCCAACCAACACAGATCGTCGTCGGGTCGCCCGTAACGACTCTGCCACCAGACCTGCGCCATCGAAACGCTGCCGCAGATCCAGCGTCGCTCGATCCGCACCAGCTTGCCCGCTTGCATCACGATGCGTCCACACCGCCAGCGGCGGATCAAATCCGGTCGTTGTTGGGGGTTCGTGATCGAGCGGGCGAACATCGTCGGCGGCGGCGGCGAGAGGGAAAGCGTGGCGTGCTGAACTCTAGCTCGCCGCTACTGCCGTGCTCGCGTTTTCTCCGCGCTCGTTTGGCACACCTGCCGAGGCAGCCGCGCGGACACAGGCATGCTCGCGGCGAATGTCAAACGATGCTCAGCCGACGGCCCCCCTCACGAGAAACCCAGCGTTTTCAAAAACCGTTGACCGAAGCGGCCATAGTCTTGGCCGTCAACATCACCATCGCCGTCAAAATCGAGTGATTCATCAAACGCCGACGCGCCCATCGGCTGCAAGAACGTCAGCCCGAACCGGCCGTAGTCCTGGCCGTCGACATCGCGGTCGCCATCGGTATCACCATAGTGCCGGAAGAATCGATCCGCCTGGACAGCTCCGTGGTCGTAGTCCCCCGCCATCACGGCTCCGCTGACCGGCGACGAGATCTGGGCGGCGAGCAAGGTCAGTTGATAATTGCCGTCGGCCAATGAGTTGCGTAGCCCCGTCGTTCCGCCGGGGTCTCGATCGACCACCGACGGCCCACTGCCGAACGTGATTTCGACAAACGTCTGCCCCGATTCGAAACGGCTGGCGACGATCAACGACGTCAGCTGCGTTTGAGTGTCACGATGGATCAGCTGAACCGCCGAGGCCGGCACATCGACGTTGCCGTCAAACACCACCGTCACCTGATCAAGCGTCGAACGCTGCGACTCCTCAACCGGCGCACCGGAATCACCGCCGACCATCAAGTCGACCACCGACGGCGAGATTTCCTCGAGCACAAACAATTCGCGTCCGAAGGGACCGTTCTCGGCGGTGAAATACAACTTGCCGCCGATCTGGACGATCTCTCGCGGATGGCTGCCAAAGAACTCCGGCGGATACAGATCTTCCACCAACAAGGTGAGGGCGTCGCTGCCATCGGTCGCCCACAGCTCGCGGTCGTTGTTGGTGGTACCGGCTGCACTGAACAGCAATCGCTTGCCGGTGTCGTACAGCGGCACCGGCCCGCTGCCGCCGCCGGATTGAATGTCCGACACCAACGTCGCGTTGCCGGCCACTCCGCTGGTCTTCCACAACTCTTCGCCAACGGTTCCATCATCGGCGGCAAAGTAAACCTCCCCGAGTGCAGGAAAGAAACCGCCGGCGTTGCTCGATCCGCCGCCCGAATGGATGTTGGCGATCTGGCTGGTGCCATCGCCGGTGCCGTCGGAGCGGAAGGGTTCCACCCCGTCTGAGCCGTTGTTGGCGGAGAAGTAAAGCGTCCCGTTGACGTCGGTCAAGTCAACCGGATCCGAGCTGTTGCCTCCGCTGCGAATGTCCGAAACGAGATGGGTGTTCCCCAAGCTATCCCTTCGCCACAACTCGCGCCCGTTGATTCCGTTGTCTGCGGTGAAGAACAACTCGGTCCCCACCACCGTCAACTCCTCGGGTGATGAATCAAACGTTCGATTGAGATCATTCGGGTCCACGACGGCATTGATGTCTCGGACCAAACTGACCGACGTCCCATCGGTCCTGAACAACTCGCGGCCGATATCCTTGCGATCGACGCCGTCGGTCACCGTCTCCGCGGAGGTATCGGCAGAGAAGTAAAGAAAACTCTCCAGCGCCGTCAGTTCCATCGGATTGCTTCCCACCGAACCCGGGATCAAGTCCCAGACCCTCTCGGCCGGACCGCCGCCATCACTTTTCCACAACTCGTTCCCGCTGACGCCGTCGTCGGCCACGAAGTAAATCAGCCCGTTGGAAATCACAAACATCGTCCCGTCTTCATCCAGTGGGACGGGACGTCGATCGGACAACTGTCGCGTCGGACCGTTCGGGTCGGTCAGGTAAACGCCTCCTTCGGTGCCGAGCGAGTTGTTGTAGAAAACGACTTGTTCGGTCAGGGCGCTGTACACCGTCAGGGTCGAGATCCGGTCGGTGCTTGACGGAGAAATATCTTCGAACAATTCAACCGTTCCGGCCACGGTATCCGCTTTCCAAATCGCTTCGCCGTTGAGCCCATCATCGGCGACGAAATAGATGTCCGTACCGAATGGAACCAGATCTCTGACGTCGGCGTCAGCGGTCGATGGATTCAGATTGACCAGCATTTCGGTATTCAACGGATCGCCATCGGTGATCCACAATTCACGGTCGCGTGCCAAATCAGTCGTCGTAAACAGCAAGTTGCCGTTGAGTTCACCGAACAACCTCGGTGCACCATCCAACGGAGCACCATACAGGTCATTGCCCGGCAACGAGTCGATGACTTGCACCGTTCCTTCTTCGGTTCCATCGGACAACCAAAGCTCCAAACCGTCGACGAGGACGTCATCGGCGGCGAAGAATAACTTGTCGCCGACCTGGGTCAATTGAAACGGATTGGAACTGCCCCTCGGAACAATGTCTTTGACGATCTTGGTACCACCGGTCGTCCCATCGGTCTTGTGTAGTTCACGCCCCGCATCTACCAACTGGGTCGTGCCGACACTCAAATCAGCCGACAACGTCGCACCGACGACAAACGCTTCGGTGGACTCATCCGGGAAACCCGGGAACGTCGAATTGCCGAAAGACAATCGAACCGTTGCGGTGGTCACCGTCGCACCGCCGGGATTGGTCAGATTGACATTGTTGGCATCTCGACCGAGGTACCAATTATCCAGCTCGGGGCCTGACACGGTCGTGGAGCTTGCCGGGGTCGTGCTGCCGTTGAGAAACAACTCGAACAACAATCCTTCTTCACTTCCCGACGTCGCATCGGCCAATCCGTTCCCCGACGCGAATCCGGAAAAACGGAGATTCGTCAAACCGGCGGAATCCGCAATCGTCCATTCCCACGCGTTGACCGCCAGCTCACCATTGTTGTCGATGTCTTCGACGTACAAATCGCCGACTTCGATCGATTGCAGCCCGACGCCCGAGTCACCGATGCGGGCGCTCGACGAGACCCAACCCAGATTGTCGTTGGATCCGCCCTGTGCGGTGCTGTTGAACTGGATCGATGCGTTGAACCCTGACAACGTCCCACCGTAAGCCGTCGCCGTCTCGGCGACGATCCCCGCATAGTTGCCATTGACCACGCGAGAATTGTCTGCCGTCATCGTCGGCGAACTCACCGAGATCGTCGTTGCGGGTACCGCCCCGTTGGCGACGAAGAACAACGTGTCGCCGACCACTTGAAACTCGAACGGAGTGGATGAACCGAGACCGAGCGTCGTGTCGGCGACCAACGTGATCGTGGCGCCGTCGGATTTGTACAAGTTGCGTCCGCTGGTTCCATCGCTGGCCGAGAAAAACAACTCCGCCCCGAACGGAGTCAGCTCTTCGGGGTATGACGAACCGTTCGGGTTCAAATCCGACACCCGCACCGTGCCGGCTTCGGTTCCATCGCTTCTGTAGAGCTCCACCCCATCGGTGAAGTCTTCGGCGGCAAAGAACAACAGCCCGTTGTGGCTGGTCAAGTACGTAGGATTGGAACTGACCGTGGGATCATCGTCGGCGGTGCCGGGATCCGTGCCTGGATCAATCCCCAGATCCTTCACCATCACCGTCCCTGCTGCGGTCCCGTCACTCTTCCAAAGCTCGCGGTTGTAGTATCCATTGTCGTAACTGGTGAAAAACAAGGTGCCATTGACGTCGGTCAGCTCTTGCGGACGATCGATCACCTGTTGGTCGGGATTGATGTCTTTGACCAACGCGGTGCCTCCCGACGTGCCGTCGTGCGCCCAAAGCTCATATCCGGTCGCCGGTTGGCCTCCAAACTCCGGTTGGTACGCCGTGAAAAACAGCTTCGATCCCGACGCGGTCAGGTCGGTCAAGTAATACACGCCCACCGCATCGGCATCAAAGACCTTGACCGTCCCCGCTTCGGTTCCGTCGCTTTTCCACAAATCGGTTTCGCCGCCCTCATCCAATGCGGTGAAAAACAATTTGTTTCCGAGCACGGTCAATTCCGCCGGCGATGACGTGTCAGGTCCCGGCAACAGGTCTTTCACCATCGCCGTTCCGTCGACCGTCCCGTCGGTTTTCCAAAGCTCGGTTCCATGCACGCCGTCATCGGCGACGAAGAACGATTCATCGCCGAACGAAACCAGCTCATCGATCCCCGAGGACACGCCGAGCATGTTGATGTCTTGGAACAGGTCAATCGCGAACGTCAGCAGACGACGGCTCTCCAGCGATTCGATCGCCGACCCCAATCGCCGACGACGCGTACGACGAACACGCGTTCGATGCCGTTTTGCATCGCTTGGTCCAGACAATCGTGTCCGCAAAGGGAACCGCGACACGGCCGATCGTCGCGATCGCAATCCGTCCATAGGGGCTTCTCAACAGAGGTTTAGCGTGACGAGGATGAAGCAAACCGCAGGCGTAAACACCGACGTGCTGCGGCGCCGACCCCAAGCCGGAAACGGCCCCATGGAAGGCGACGTTGAGAGCGGCCGATGCGGCCCCCAAGGCGACTTGATGCGACTTCACCGAAGAACAAGGGTGGCAGTATAGACAAACCGCGCGTTCAAGGCCGCAAAATCGGACGATTCAGCAGGTCCGTTTTCTTTGAACGCACTCGCCATTCGCTCCACCGAGGATCGCATCGACCTGTTCGCCGCGCGGGACCACCCAAACGGGCAGTTGCTGATCCTCTCGTGGATAGGGCCCGCACACGACCGTTCGCTTGCTGCCGTGCATCACCTGAACATCAAACAGCTCCTCCACGCCGCTTTCAAACTCCAGAAACGCAAGACTCTGCCCGGACATCCAGTCGATCACGACAATGCCACAACGCATCGAATCGCGATCCTGACAGATCGGCACGCCTCCGAAAACAGAGGTCTCCCTCGCACGACTCATGCCCACAAAGGCGTACCGGCCATGGAAAGCCAACCCGCGTCCATAACCCGGATAGGACGCCACCTCGTCGGCTTGGCCGCGATGTGGATCGATCGTGACCAGTTTTCCGCGACCACTGTCAAGCATGAAAACCTTTCCGTCATGCAACCGCGGAGAATGGGGCATACAGAAACCGCCCGCGACCACCTGCCCACTGGGCACGTCGATCAGCACCCCGCCGTCGGACTTGTTTTCGCGCCAGCCACGCGCCGCATCACTCGTTCCCAACGCGCTGACATACTTGGGCCGCCCCTCGTCCATCGCCAATCCGTTGAGATGACAACGGTCTTGTGGCGCCAACTCCGTGATGAACGGGGGCTGCCAGCGTGGAACGAAATTAAAATCCTCGTGCAACGTCGAGAGACAAGAAAACAGAGTGTTCACAATCCACAATTGGCCATCGGCTCCCCACTGCATTTCATGCACATGGATGTTGCCCGTCACAAACGATTCTCGGGCAAGGTAGGCGCGGTCATAGGTCCCCGCCGGATCGACTTGGCGCGCCAACGATCCGCCATCGCGAAGAAACCAAATCACGTTCGGCCCCCCGACCGCGATCGATGACGTCTTCACCCCGACCGCATCGGACGCCTGCCTCGGGGGCGCAATCCCCATCGCCTGTTGAAAATTCGAAAACCCCAAATGAAGCTGACCGTCGCAGGCACCGACGCTGACGACTTTGCCCGCCGCATAGGTCGAAATGAGTAACGAGCAACCGAGGTGTTCGAGCAACGGAACGAATTTCGAACTGTGCCGGTAATTGATCTCGCGCATCGCGGTGGGCCGCTCGGGGCCGCCCGCCGCGGCATCGTCCGAGCCGGCTGCTGGTTGCTGCTGGTTGTCCATCGACTTCGTTGGGGTTGAACGGGAGCTTCGATCGGTCCGGCAACGCCCCGAGCCGCGAGGTCGTTTGGGTTTCAAAGCCACCCTCCCTCTGGGAGGGTCGCGGAGGAGTTTGCGACGACGCGGGGAGGGTTGCTGAGGCTCGAAATCACGCAGCGACAACCAATCGCCCCTCCCCTCGCTCCGCTCGACCCTCCCTGCCAGGGAGCGTTTCTTCGGTGGTGTAAACAACAATGCCGTTAGCGAGGGTAACCCTCGACCGCAGCCTAAGTTCCAGTTTTGCACTTTT
>NZ_JANZKV010000149.1:0-9234 GCF_025060895.1 Stieleria sedimenti
CCCTCCCATCATTCTGCCCCATCGTTTTGCCACTCCGGCTACCAAACCGCGTTCGGAACCGCGCCCACCGATGGTTACCCCGTTCACCTTGTCTAGCTGCGGTTGAACCGAGGATGACTGAGCAACTCTCGGAGCTGATCGATACTGGGCGGTTTGACCAGATGCTCATCGAAGCCGGCGACCTTTGATTTCAGGCGGTCTTCCTGTTGCCCGTATCCGGTCAGCGCGACCAGCAAGAAGGAATGGTCCGTCGTCAATTCCCGTATTCGGCGGGCGAGTTCGTATCCGTCCATTCCGGGCAAACCGATATCCAGCAGCACCAGGTTGGGCCCGAAACTTGAAAATTTCTTCAACGCCGATGGACCGTCTTCGGCCGTGGCAACCGCCTGGGCACCGAGCTTTTCAAATAGTTTTTCCATCATCAACCGGGCGGCTCGATTGTCATCGACCGCGAGCACCCGCAATGGAAACGGCGTCACGCAAGCGGCTGGGCGAACCGCCGGCCCTTGCGAACCGGAGGGAGCACTGCAGCACGGCAATCGAACCGTGAAGGTACTTCCGGTCCCCAGCCCACCACTTGCGACCGACACCGTACCGCCATGCATCTCCACCATGTTCTTGACGAGGGTCAGACCGATCCCGAGGCCACCCTGGGATCGTTCGAGTGTTCTGTTGGATTGAGTGAATAGATCGAACACTTGCGGCAACAGGTCGTGATCGATGCCGAATCCGTTGTCTTGAATATTGATCGACACCCAGTCGCCTTCTTCTTTCGTCACCGTGATCGAGATTTTTCCGCCAAAATCGGTGTACTTGCAAGCGTTCTTGAGCAGGTTCTCGATGACCTGGGTCAGCCGAACGGGATCGGCGTCCAACCAAACCGGTTGCTCGGGCAGCCGGACGGTCAGTTGATGGCCGGCCTGCTCAATCGTGTAACGCAACATGTCACGCGCATGCTCGACGAGCTGGTCGACCGGCACGCGTTGGCGGCGCAATTCGACTTTGCCGCGCATGATTCGTGACACATCGAGTAAATCGTCGATCAGTCGAACCAAGTGTTCGACCTGTCGCTGCATCATGCGGATGGCGTCTTGATGCTCGGTCTCGCTGAGGACCAGTAGATCCAAGCCGGAGCGGACGGGCACCAACGGGTTTCGCAATTCGTGTGAAAGCATGGCGAGAAACTCGTCCTTTCGCCGGTCTGCTTCACGCAACGCCTCGGTCTGGCGTGCCAGCCCGTCTTCGATCGATTGCTTGCGGATTCGCAATGCAATTCCATTGGCAACGGATTCGAGCAGCGAGGCGACCGATTCGCCAACGGGATAACGAGAAAACATTGCCATCACACCGACGGTCTCCCCATCATCAATCAACGGATAGCCAGCGAACGCAATCATCCCTTCACGCTTGGCCCACTGCTGATCATGAATTTCCTCGTCTCCGATCACGCGGTTGGTCACGTGCGCTCGTTGCCCGGCCGCAATACGTCCGATCTTGTAGTCGCCAAAGCGAATTCGACTGTGCCGGCCATCAAGATGCGTGTACAGCCCACTGCTGGCGGTCAACTTTAGTTCGGTTTGCTGTTCATCGGCCAACCAGAATCGCGCAAAGGCAGCACCCAAACGATCGACCATCAGATCCGCACACTTCGCCAACGCCTCTTGCAGTCCGCGGGACTGGACCAATGCAATGCCGATATCGCGGCCAAACTCGGCAACATCACGCTCGGTCCGCAGTTGCATTTCTGCCGACCTGCGACGGGCAATTTCTCGATTGAGGCGATCGAACTTTTCATTCAACGACGCAAACTGCCGGGTCGCGATGTGTTGGGGTTCGATGCGGAGCAACAGCAAAACACGTCCGTCAGCGTCCGTCGTCCGGCGAGCGATCACACGGTACGACTGAGCGGGTTCACCGAGGTCAATCGAACCAATGGTCTCTTCCGACGTTCGCCGCGCCAACTTCAACAGATCCTTCACACGTGAGGCTGATTGAAGTACAACGCCGCTCAAGTCGCGATGCCGTAATTGAGCCTGGTCCTCGACGCCGATGATCGCGGCAGCCTGTTGATTGCCCGCTCGGATGGTGCCGTCGGGTAAGACCAGCAGCAACGCCTCCTTGAATGCGTTGCCGAACATCTCAAATGATTCAGGTGTCAACGTTCGCACCCTGGCCGAGTTCGTCCGAAAAGTATTCACGCCCGTCGGCCGATCGACTCTCTGGCGATTGTTGCAAATAAACCACCACCCGACACCCCGCATCGCCGCGGGCGATCGCCTCCTGAATCTCCACTTTGGCATAGCCAAGATTCTCGGCGGTGATCATACCAAACACGTTGGACGTCATCATGCACAACGCGGGGCGGTCCAACACGTTGTCGCCGAAGGGACAGCGGCGGTTTCCGAGCACAATTTTTTCGTCGTCTTGGGAGACGATATAAAAATCTCCTTTGATTCGGCGTTTCAGATCCACAAGAACCTCGCCGACCTGCTGAGCGTTGAATTTGTCACCGCCGGACGCTGCCCTGTACATCTCGTTGATCCGCTCTCCCATCCGCTGACCGACCACGGCCACGAATCCAGACGCCTGATCCAATCCGACGACGTCCTGCAGCGTCCCCGAAAGTTCACGCAGCAGCGTTCGCATGAAATTGCCGCGAGCCAAGTCGATGGGCAATTGATTGATCACCGGAAGCTCGGGCTGATGACTCATAGCGGTTCACTCGTGCGGCAGCGGGTGGCTCCACCCAGAATAGTCCCTGTCAATGCTACCACAACACGATCAACGTCGTGCATTGCCCATCATAAATCTTCGGGTCGAAGCCGCAGCGGAATCCGCTCACGAATTCAGGGCCAAAGTAGCTGGCATGGGGTGAGAGCCTGCGGGCCTCGGTGTGTTTCCGTCGTCATTGAGGCCCGCCCGCGCGCGGCTGATCCGACGTAGGACCTGACCAGGCCCGGCCGACTCAGGCCCCGCCAAATCAGGGCAAGGAGACCCGATCGCGGTCACTGCCCTGCAAGGCTGCGATCCGCGGCGACTTCCGCAGGCACTTCCAGTTTGGACGTGCAGTTGGGACAACGGGTCGCCCGATAGGCGATCGTGGTCCGGCAGAAGTCGCATTTCTTTTCGCTCGGTTCGCCTTCAGGCGGTTTTTCGCCAAACGCTTCATCAAGTTGCTCATCCAGTCGATTGACCAGGCGGATGATGACAAACATCGCAACCGCAACGATGCACAGCGTCAGGCAGCTATTGAAGAACTCGCCGTAGTTCAGCGTCACCGCACCGGCATCCTGCGCGGCTTGCAGCGTTTGAAATCCGCCCTCCGGCACGCTCACCCCCTCGGGGACGTCGAGCACCCAGAACAAATCAGAAAAGTCGGCATTGCCAGCCAGCAGTCCGATCGGCGGCATGATGATGTCGTTGACGAGCGACTTGACCACGGTTGTGAACGCCGCCCCCACGGTGAACCCGATCGCCAAGTCGACCATGTTCCCGCGCAGGGCGAATTTTTTAAAATCTTCGATCAGACTCATTCTCGAGGGTGCTCTGGACAGAGTGTCAGGAAGGGTGAACGCAGCAGCGCAAGTCGCCAAGACTGCTGGCGATTGTCCTACTCTTGTGCCTGCAGCATCCAAAGATGCTTTTCCATTGGGCCGGCAATCGCGATCAGCAAATCTTCGCTGACGGGATCCAAGTCGCCGAGTTTTTCGATCGCCGCGCGCAACGAATCGATCGTGGTCTTGGTCGCGTCGGCGACAAGTGCGATCGACTGCTTCACGTCGACAAATTCGCGCGGGTAATCTGTCAGGTCGCTGTCGGCGGCAACGGTGCACGATCGCCCGTCCGCCGCGACGCCCAACGCGGCAATCCGCTCGGCAACCTCATCGCTGGAATCACGCACCGTCGCAATGATCTCGTCAAGCTGCAAATGAATGCTGCGAAAATTTGGACCGAAGACGTTCCAATGCGCTTGCTTCATGAGCAAGGCGAGGTCGACCAAATTGACCAAGTTGTGCTGCAGCAGCGCCGTCACCTGCTCGTTCGTGTCGCCCTCGAGAATGTCGCGTTTGAATTGAGTTTGGGTGGTCGTTGCCATAAGAATCTCCGTGAAAGGATGGTGACTGAAAGACACGAGACGGGCACCGGTTGCTCAAAGACAAACGGGGACCGCGCGAATCAAACAACGCAAACCTTGGGCCAAAGCCAGACACGCTCCTGCGGAAGATGCACAAGAACGGCGAAAAGGTGCAAAGGGTTGGCAAGACCGCGAGATTGAAACCCTGCCGGGATCGCGCTGAACGCGATTCGAACGCATTGATCGATCAACAACCAGCTCGGCAATCAGCGGAAAAGGAATCCAGCAACCGTTGGTGTTTTAGCCTTTAGGCGATTCCCGGTCGCTGCGACGCAGCGATATTGGGCGGCTAAAGCCCAATACCGCTAAGTTAAGGTGACGGGGAGGCCCGGACGCTGGCGCGAGCCTACGGGCACCGAGTTGAGGAAACCACGCTTAACTTAGCGGTATTGGGCTAAAGCCTGCACACCAACACTCAGGCCATTCGTGTCGGATCTCCCGCCTTTGTTGCTGAATCTCTATTTCGATTCGGCCAACATTCCGGGTTCGGTGCGGGTGCGGTAGAGAAAAGCGTCCGACGTCAGTAGTGAGGTGATCAACGCATTCATACTGCCGCCGCTCTCCTTGTAGGCGCGGTGGGCGTCTTGCAGCACGGGTGCGTCGTGGAGCGTTTCGTTGCGGCCCATCCAGAAACGGAACGCGTGACGCACAAAAACCTGTTCGGCACGTTCACTTTCGGCGAGTTTTTGGATCATCTCAATCGCATCGGCCACCTCGCCGTCGAGTTCAGGGTCCCCCGAATCGATGATCTCGCCCGTGGTATCGACGGGTTTGTCGAGTTCCAGCGTTCGATACAGCCCCGCGTGGTTGTACATCTCGAACGGCAACCCGAGTGGATCCATTTTCTCGTGGCAGGTCCAGCAATACGTTTCCCGCGTAACCCGCATTCGTTCGCGCAGCGTGCTGTGGGGTTCATCGGGCAGCATCGCATCGACGGTGATCGGCACATCGGGAATGCCGCCGCCGAGCAGCCGTTCGCGGACCCATCGACCGCGCAAGATGGCGTGATTGTCCATCGCATCGGAGTGTGAAACGAGCCAACTGGGATGGGTCAGGATGCCCAACCGTTGGCCTTCGGGTGCGGTGGCGAGGACTCGTTCAGGTTTCATCGATCCGTTGCCAAAGCTGCGGCGACTGACGCGGGCAAAGAGATTCGGTCCGGACAGGTCGGCCTGGTCCACGCTGTGATTCTCGGTATCGCGCCGCCTCTTGTTGATCGCGGCCAGTTTCTTTTCGGCAGCCGAGACCGCCCTCTCTTTCGCCGTCAGCTCCCTCTGTTTCTTCGCCGTGTCTTCGTCCGGATTCGCCTTCATCGACTGCTCAAACGCTGCCAATTCCTTTTTCGCCGATTTCAGCGCCGCGGACGCCTCCTTCGTTTCTTCGGCCGCTGCCCGTTTTGCCTCCGCCGCCGCAGCAGCGGTTTCTTCTGGAGTTCGCTTTCTGCCGAAGTAGACCTCGTCGGTCTTGGTGGCGACCACCTTGTCCGTCGTCAGCAGTTGTTTCAACACATCCTTGTCTTCGTGAAGGATCAGTTCGACCAAGCGGTCCGTGCTGGCTGTCGCGTCGAACATCGCGCGGTAGTGCGACACACCCCTCGCGTTGACGCCAGTTTCCGCGAGCGCTTTGTTGTCTTTGCAGATGTAGCCGCCGAGGTCGTAGTCAAAATAGTCCCGAAAGAACTGCAGGATGCGAGGCTTTCGGATACTGTCATCGGCGAGCATTCGCTGAACTTCGCGGCGCACATCGTCCCGGGTCCGCATGCGTCCTGCCAGGACCGCCGTCCGCAGTTCGTCGTCGGGCCTGATGTACCGCAGTGCGTGATTGACGGCCAGACCGAGCTCCCAGTCTTGCAGCATGACGCGTCCGTGCGGATCCGGCGAACCGTACTCGACAAGTTCCGGCCGAAACAGCGCGTCACGATCCAGAAAGATCGACGACAGACCCAGGACAGCCCCGTCTTCTTTGCCGAGCTTCTGAATCGATTCGTTGACAATTTGCAGATACTGATTCGACTCGCGATCGGTCGGCGGCCTGTAGGTCAACGCCTCGAACAAGAACTCTACCGCGCCGCGCACACGCTGGTCCGTGACACCGTCTTCTTTCATCAGGTCATAGACCGGCGTCAGTGGACGAACCACCTTGGTGCTGTAGACCAGACTGGTCGGCAAGCCGCGAAGGTCTCCCACCATTTTGTCCGCAATCGATGCGGGATCGTCGGTGATCTGATAGGGCTGGGCGATACTCAGCGGACCTTCGGCCATGTAGCGGATGATGTCGTCGGCGACGTCCAAAATCTGCGTCGCTTCGGCGCTGTTGACCGTGTAGAAATCGGGGTAGTTTTCCAGCCCGTGTTTGCGTGCCGACGACAGGATCGCGGGAACGCTTTTGACCGACGTGGCGTAGGCCACCGTGCCGCCTTGCCACTTGATGATGCGATCGACGCCGAAGTACAACTTCAGTTCGCCGCCATGATTGGTCGGCACAACGTCGCCGTGTGTCCGCAACCCCGGTTTTTCAGGATCATATTCCGGTTCCGTGTTGATCAGCTCATTCAGACGCGTGATGTGTTCCTGGGGCGTCACCCGCCAAATCCGGGCCGGCGACGATGTCGGCACCAATCGAATCTCTTCGGGCAACGCGCCGAACAGCAGGTCGTGATCAATGAAGTTGCCCTTGTTCGGGTCACGGTGATCATGGAAACCGCCCTTGTCCCGCATCACCCGCGACAGTTCGTCCACAATCCAATCGGAGAACTGCAACCGGTCGACCACTCCAAGCTCCGATGCGTCCGGCGGAGGCATCTCCTGCAGCGAGACCTGCGCCCACACGCTTCTCCAGGTGCCGGCATTGATCTCGTCGACCGGCCCCAGATCTTGCAGCGACAGACCGCCCTCCGGTGCCGTCTCGCCATGACAGTCGATGCAGTGGTCGGCAAGAAATGCCCCGGCAAAGCTTTCATAGTCCTTTTCCAGCGGTTGCCCCGGCGTGTACGTTTCGGCATCCGCCGACGACATCATGCCGAGTGAAAACATGCCGAAGGAGAAACAGAGCAGGGCACCCCACACGGACCGATGCACGTCAAACGCCAACGAACTCGTTTGTCGGACTTGTTTGCCAGCCGTCATACAGAAAACCTTCAAAAACGTTGTCCAACTGTAGAGTGGCGTAAGCTTCCAGCTTGCGTCCCCCTGGGTTCTTCCAGCTTGCGAGACCCTCCGGATTCAAACGTCATACCGGGGTCCGTTCGTTGCTTACGCGAGCACTTCTTTGAGCGGGCCGTTGCCGGCGTCAAACTTCTTGGCCTGTTTGTCGTCCATGTTGAAGCGATCGACGTTCTGGCCGGCGGCACGCAACAGACTCGCATACAGCGCGTTGATCGGACGTTTGCCATCCAACTGGGTGAAGCAGCCGGACTTGAAGGCGCCGTCGAGGTTGCCCAGCAGCATGACCGGCCAGTTCGCACCGTTGGTGTGCTGCTTGTCAGCGTTGTTGCTGGTGTAGACGATCAGCGTGTGGTCCATCATCGTGCCGCTGCCTTCGGGAACGCTCTCGAGCGCTTCCATGATTCGGACCAGCATGCGGCTGTTGTACTGACGAATCTTGATCCAGATCGGGTTGTCCGGCTGGTCCATGTGCCCCAGGTTGTGCCCCTGCTGCTCGACGCCCAAACCTTTCCATGCTCCGAAGATCTCGCCGCGTCCCGAACCGATCGTGAGCGTGTTGGTGATGCCAGAGGTCAGCGCCGATATCCCGAGGTCCAGCAGACGGTCATGCCAGTCGGTTTCAAATTCGGGATTGGTGTATCGCTCGTCCACTTCGGGTGCGAACTTGCGGAGGTGGTCACTGACCGCACCCAGGCGATCGCGCAAGCCATTGGCTTCTTTGAATCCTTGGACGTATTGGTCGTAGCGTTGGCTGTCGGCCGCCGGAAGCGCGCGACCCTTGGACGCGGCAAACTGTTCAATTTGCAACATCAAGCTCGTCCGCGCTTCGTGCTGCTTGCGAATGTCACCGGTCGAGATGCCACCGTACAACATCTGGTACAGATGGTTCGGGTTGGAATGCATGAAGATCGGTTGGCCGGCGCCGCTGGCGGACAGCGTCGCGAGCGTGGGCTTGGTCGTCATGTTCTCGATCGAATCCATGCCAATGCACAGATGCGGCAACAGTGTCTGCGGCAACACCTTGCTCAATTCGTAATCGATCGTCGGGGCACTCGGTGGCACACCGTCGCTGCCGCGATAGCCGCCCAGGGCGCCGAAAAAGGCGCTGTGCGAGGGACTGGTATGCAGACCGTGCAGCCCGTTGATGATGTGCAGTCGATCTTTGTAGGGTTCCAGCGGGCTGATCGGCTCGGGCAATTTGGCCTTGGCCAGTGAACCGCTATTTTTCATCCCGCTCGGAATGCAGGTCTTGGGGTCAAACCCCTGGTTCTGCATGAAGAAGACGATTCGTTTGGGAGTCGAATTGCCGAGAGGGGGAACGTTCGTCGCAGGTGACGCCAGCAAACGCTCGGCGAGGATCGAAGGGCCAAAAGCAGCGCCGACGCCAGCTGCGATTCCTTGCAGCATGTTTCTACGGTGGATCATTTTGAATCTTTTTGCGGGATCGAAGAATTGCGTGTCAATTGTCCGGCTGAATCGACAGGGAAGTCGATTTGGCGATCGCCTGAAACCGCTACACGCCGGCCGAGGGGTGGGAAAACAGCTGGCTGGGGTAGGACTGGGGATGTGGCGGGTAGACCGATTATATAGCTAGATGCCCTAAGGGGTCCAATTATTTCAAAATCGAAAAAATTAGGCGTCCGGCCCGGTTCTATCATCGGTCGAAGGAGACTGGGAAACCCCGTCATTGCCGTATGCTGGCGGGTTACCGCGTTCACACCGTTTCGATCGACGCGACGATGAACCACTGAACCCGGTGCGGGGGGGGGTACACGCACCACCAACCTGCTGTGCGAGTGCTGCGGCGATCGGTATCGGTTCGCCAAGAGACGTCAATTGTATGACTGAGCGTTTGTGTTTCGAGGGAAACGCCACACCGCAGGGGACGTCGATTCTTTTACTGCAGGATTTAGCGACCATTTAGATTCTCTCCCT
>NZ_JANZKV010000149.1:9271-17020 GCF_025060895.1 Stieleria sedimenti
GGCCGGCGTTGCAAAAGTCTCGGCGCCTTCTCCTACGGTCAAATCCGTCACTTATACAATTGACGTCCCAAGGCGATCAACAACATAGCCTGGGGTGAGACCGGACGAGCCCCAGCGAATCCGGGCGTAACCCCAGGTCCACTCCCCCTTTCGATCGGCCGTCGGCTTTGCCGCCGGCCGATCGAAAGGGAGAGAGAGCTTTCCTAGCCTCCAGTCTCGCTGCGGGTGCGATACAGGAAGGCGTCCGACGTCAGTAGCGAAGTGATCAGCGCGTTCATACTGCCGCCGCTTTCCTTGTAGGCGCGGTGGGCGTCTTGCAACACGGGTGCATCGTGCAGTGTTTCGTTGCGGCCCATCCAGAAACGGAAGGCGTGACGCACGAAAACCTGCTCGACGCGTTCGCTCTGGGCGAGTTTCCGGATCATCTCAATCGCATTGGCGACCTCGCCGTCGAGTGCGGGGTCCCCCGAATCGATGATCTCGCCAGTGGTGTCGACGGGTTTTCCGAGTTCCAACATACGGTACAGCCCCGCGTGGTTGTACATCTCGAACGGCAACCCGAGCGGATCGATTTTCTCGTGGCAGTTCCAGCAATACGTTTCCCGCGTGACCCGCATTCGTTCGCGCAGCGTGCTGTGGGGTTCATCGGGCAGCATCGCATCGACGGTGATCGGCACATCGGGAATGCCGCCGCCGAGCAATCGTTCGCGAATCCATCGACCGCGTTTGATGGCGTGATTGTCCATTGCGTCGGAATGCGAAACGAGCCACGTGGGGTGGGTCAGGATGCCCAAGCGTCGGTCTTCGGGCATGCTGGCGAGAAATCGTTCGGGCCTCATCGATCCATTGCCAAAGCTACGGCGACTGACACGGGCATAGATCGTCGGCCCTGTCAGGCCTGCCACGTGGACCCTGAGAAAATAGTTGTCCAATCGCTTCTTCTCGACCGCGGCCAGCTGCTGTTTCGCAGCCGTGACGGCCGCCTCCTTTGCGGTCAGTTCCGTCTGATGCTTCGCCGTTGTTTCGCGCGGATTTGCCGTCGACCGCTGAAGAAGTTCGGCCAATTCTTTGTGAGCCCCTCGCAGCGCGGCGGTTGCCCTCTCCATTTCCGCGGCGACGGCGTTTTCTGCCGCAGCCAAAACCGCAGCGGTTTCATCCTCGGTTGGCTTTCGGCCGAAATAGATTTCATCGGCCTTGGTCGCGACCACTCTGTTCGTGGTCAGCAACTGTTTCAGCACGTCTCGGTCTTCTCGCAGGATCAGTTCGACCAGACGATCCGTGCTGGCGGTCGCGTCAAACATCGCGCGGTAATGTAAATCTCCCTTTGCGTCGACACCCGCCGCGGCCAGAGCGTTGGTGTCTTTGCAGACATAGCCGCACAGGTCGTAGTCAAAGAAGTCTCGAAAGAATTGCAGAATGCGAGGTTTGCGAATCCTGTCGTCGGCCAACATCCGCTGGACTTCGCGGCGAACGTCCGCCCTGGTCCTCATCCGTCCTTCGATGATCGCCGCAGACAGCGTTTCGTCGGGTTTGATGTACCGCAAGGCATGGTTGACGGCCAGTCCGAGTTCCCAGTCCCGGAGCATGACGCGTCCGTACGGATCCGACGAACCCTTCTCGACCAGCTCCGGTCGAAACAACGCGTCGCGATCTAGAAAAATCGCGGACAGGCCCAGTACGGCGCCATCTTCTTCACCAAGTTTATCGATTGATTGTTGTACGAGCTGTAGGTAGTGGTCCGATTCGATTTCACTCGGCGGCCGAAACGTCAACGCTTCGAACAAGTAGTTCACGGCATCACGCAATCGCCGCTCGGTTTTGGCGTCTGACTTCATCAGTTCATAAACAGGAGTCAGCGGACGAACCACTTTGGTGCTGTAGACCAGACTGGTCGGCAAGCCACGCTGATTATCCGCCATCTTGTCGGCAATCGGCTTGGGATTATCCGTGATCTGATCGGGCTGAGCGATACTCAGCGGACCGTCCGCCATGTAGCGGATGATGTCGTCGGCGGCATTCAATATCTGCGTTGCTTCGGCGCTGTTGACCGTGTAGAAATCGGGATAGTTCTCCAGCCCGTATTTGCGTGCCGACGACAGGATCGCGGGAACGCTTTTGACAGCCGCGGCATAGGCCACCGTGCCGCCCTGCCACTGAATGATTCGATCGGTGCCGAAGTATAGCTTCAGTTCGCCGCCGTGGTTGGTCGGCACGGCATCACCATGCGTCCGTAGCCCCGGTTTTCGAAAATCATATTCCGGTTCCGTATTGATCAGTTCATTCAGGCGCGTGATGTGTTCCTGGGGCGTCACCCGCCAAATCCGGGCCGGCGATGATGTCGGCACCAATCGAATCTGTTCGGGCATCGAGCCAAACAGCAGATCATGATCGACGAAGTTACCCTTGTTCGGGTCACGGTGATCATGGAAGCCACCCTTGTCCTGCATGACGCGTGTCAATTCGTCGACGATCCAATCAGAGAACTGCAGACGGTCGACCACCCCCAGCTCCGACGGCTCCGGCGGCGGCATCTCCTTCAACGAAACCTGGCTCCAGATGTTTCTCCAGGTGCCAACGTTGCTCTCGTTGACCGGCCCCAGATCGTGCAGCGACAGCCCGCCCTCCGATGCCGCCTCGCCATGACAGTCGATGCAGTGGTCGGCAAGAAACGCCCCGGCATAACTTTCAAAGTCCTTGTCGAGCGGTTGCCCCGGGGTGTACCGGTCGGCATGTGCCCACGACAGTATGCCGAGCGAAACGCAAAACGCGGCGAGCATGACGCTGCCACGCACGCCAAACGCCAAACGCCAAACGCCAAACGCCAAACGCGGCGGAGCCAGCCTTTCCGTGCTGCATGTCTCTGCGGCCGATTATGTTAATTCTTTCTGCGAAATCCAAGCGTTGCGTGCCGAAACCAAGCCGAATCGACTGCGGCGTCGACTTGGCGATCTCCAAACGCCGCACACCGACTGCAGCGTGGGCGAGCTAGACAAACAACCCCTGCCAGGGTCAGCTAAAATACGCACAGGCGAGATGACAAACCACCCATCTTTTGTGGCTTTCGGTGATTTCATCCACCCAGAAATGCCCTGCAAACTCGCCCCCGGCAGCACGACCGGCGCACGAAAACCCCGTGAATACTGAGTTTGGGCGTTCACACGCGTCTGCGCCACCCGATAGATGCATGAACAAATGACGATCAATCGCCATCACCGGTCACCCGACGATTGAGTTGGATCGGCGTCCTTCTGCTTTGATAGACTCGTCAGCGTCGCCAGTGACGTGGCCGATGGGCAAACGGGACCTGAGGCGCTGCCCATGAGGATTCCGGTGGTGCGCGAAGGCGACCACCGGCTACTTGCTGCAACCCCTCTCGGGGTAAAACCTGCTCCGCACGCGGGTTGAGTCTGCGAGATGTAGGTAAAGCGCAGGGCGACGCCCAAGGCGATGGATGTAAACAGCCGTTGGACGAAGCCATCCACTTACAACCAATCTGACATGTCGAAGATGCGTGAACACTTACGCCCGCTGGGAGGGTGACGAAAACCCTTTTCCGTCAACGACTTTAAAACTGCACGACCTCCACAAGGGAGGTCGAAGCGGATGGAATTGCATCACGAAAAAACGCGAGAGCCAGGTGTTGGAACGAATCACGATGACGTCCAGCACTCATCGCCGACCACGAGTATACTCACGGGCGTGACGTGGCCGACGAGCGAGCCGAGGAGCGATCAAACCTCACCCGTTTGTGCATGCGGTTGGTGAACGGTCTGAACAACATCCCGACGAAGTCTTTCTATGCTCCGTTATGCTCTGACGATCTTCACCAGTGCATTTCTGCTGTTTCAGGTCCAACCGATCATCGGACGCTTCATCCTGCCGTGGTTCGGCGGAGGGCCGTCGATTTGGACCAGCTGCATGCTGTTCTTTCAAGCGGCCCTGCTGGGCGGCTATCTGTACTCGCACCTGCTTTGCGCCAAGCTCCCGGTTCGTTCCCAAGCGTGGATCCATCTGGCGGTTCTGGCGGTGTCCGTGTTGCTGTTGCCGATCGCTCCGGATGAAACTTGGAAACCGTTGCCCGATCAATCGCCGCTCGCCAGAATTTTGCTGGTCTTGATCGCGACGGTGGGCGGTCCGTACTTTGTGCTCGCATCGACGGGCCCCTTGATGCAGAAGTGGTTCAGCCAGACTTCGCCGGAACGCTCGCCCTATCGCTTGTACGCGTTGTCCAACATCGGTTCACTGCTGGCACTTCTCAGCTACCCGTTTGTGATCGAACCGCGGTTCACGCTGCAACAGCAAAGCGTCTCTTGGACGTCCCTGTACGTCGTTTTCGCCTGCTTTGCCGCATGGTGTGCGATCCGGCTGTTGAAACACGATGTGGTCCCGATCCCAGGCGACAAAGCTGCCGGACAAGCGGCACCCGAATCGTCGTTGTCGCAAAAACCCGGCTGGATCGTCGTCTTTTTGTGGCTGATCCTATCGGCATGCGGATCGGCCATGCTACTTGCGACCACAAACCAGCTGTGCATCGATGTCGCAACGGTCCCGTTTCTTTGGATCCTGCCGCTCAGTCTGTATCTGATTACCTTCATCATCTGTTTCGATCGTCCACAGTGGTATGATCGACGCAGCTTTGGAATGCTGTTGATGGTCTGCGGACCGCTGGCGGGTTGGGCGATTTCCTCGGGTCCCGACTTGGAATTGGCAAAGCAAGTCGTCATTTTTTCCGCGGCACTGTTCGCTTGTTGCATGGCGGTCCATGGAGAACTTGTCCATTCCCGCCCGGACCCACGCTACCTGACGCTTTTCTACCTGTTGATTTCTGCCGGCGGTGTCCTCGGTGGGCTGTTTGTCGCCATCTTGGCAACGAATTTGTTCACGGGTTACTGGGAATTTCAGATCAGTGTTGTGGCGTGCTGCGTGTTTGCATTGACAGCAGCCTGCCGACAACGCGTCTGGGACGCGGCACCGTCTGGCGATTTCTGGACCTGGGCGGGTGGAGCGCTTGCGGCGATCATTGCAGCGATTGTGCTCGTCTGGACGCCTCATCACGACTCCCTGGATGCGATCGACGAAATCGCGTTGTTCGGCGGATTCGGCAGCTTGATCTTTTCGGGGCTGATCGCGATCGGCACGCGCAGCGAGCGTTCGGTGTCGGCTTGGACTTGGTACGGCCTGGCGGCCCTGCCCATCGGCTGGATGGTGGTTTGGGGATCGTGGCGCTCGCCCGAAGTGATGCCCGTTCGCTTGAGCATGCAATTCGCAGCGATTTCGATCACCGCGTGGGGCGTCGCGCGGGTTGCCCTGTGGGGGCTGCGACGTTTCAGTGAAGCACGCCAGAGCGGGTTGATCCGCGTCGTCATTGTGATGTACGCCACGACCTTGCTCGCCCTGGCGCATCAGCAACACGTCGTCACCACGGCTCAAGCCTGGACGCTGCTGCTGGTCGGACTCGGTGGCGTGATGGCCGAATGGATGATCAGAAAACTTCGCTCGTCCGATCGGCCCTCACTGGGCATTTGGTACTGGGCGCCACTTCTTTCGTTGGTGGCGACCATGGGATACGACTTTTGGGAAACCCTCGACCCAAACTCACACGACGTTGTCCATCGGTCTCGTAACTTCTACGGCGTCTTGAATGTGGACTACGTGCCCGCTTGGGACGACGACGAATCCCCGACGCCGGCGAAGTTCAGGCTGGAACACGGCCAGATCCAGCATGGCTTTCAGTACGACGATGAAGACTGGAAGAGGGAGCCGACGACCTACTATGGCAGAACGAGCGGCTTGGGTCTTGCGATCGAAACGGTCCGCGAGCGCAAGCAGACGGACAAGTCGATTCATGTCGGGGTCGTGGGACTGGGCACGGGAACGATCGCCGCCTATGGAAAAGCGAACGACGACTTCCGCTTCTACGAAATCAATCCCGCCGTCCAAGAGCTGTCCGGCCGATACTTCAGCTACCTGCAGGATTCCGCCGCGCGAACGAACGTCCGCATCGGCGATGCGAGAATCGTCATGGAGCGGGAATTGCGTGAAAATCAGCCGCAACACTTTGATGTGCTGGCGATCGACGCGTTCAGCAGCGACGCCATTCCGGTTCACCTGTTGACGACCGAATGTGCCGAGATTTATCGCCAGCATCTCGCCGAAGATGGCATCCTGGCGATCCACATCTCGAATCGTTTTCTCGACCTCGGCCCCGTCGTCCGCGGCTTGGCAGACAGGCTTGATTGGCAGTCGATCCGCGTGAGCAACGACAAGGACGAATCGATCGGCGTTTACGGTTCGACCTGGGTGCTGCTGACACAAAACGCAGAGGTCGCCGAACAACTGCGACGGAGTGAGTCGTTTGAGGCGTGGGAGCAAGATGAAACGATTCTGCATTGGAGCGATGACTACTCCGGGCTTTGGAACCTGCTCTCGCTCTGAAACCTGCTTCCCGGTCCTGCGTCCGACGAGATAATAGCAGCAGGACGCAAGCCCTCGGGACGTCAATTGCATTGCCGATGCATTGCTCGTTTTACCGCGGCAGCGATTTCACGCCATCGGTGTTGCACATCAAAGATCGGGTCTGGCGAGCGAAGCCCAAGCTCCGGTTGCGGTGGCCACGGATCTGTGTCGCAGATCACCTTCCCCGTGTCGCAATGAATCCTCGCTCAGATACACGCCTCAATGACAATGATGGTCTGTCAAATCACAAGCTTTGACGTCGAGCACGGATGCTGACGACGACGAATGCGTTGCGGTTTCCACGCGAAAAACCCATCGTCTCCCCACGAAACTTCCCCACGCGAATCTCGCGCGGTCGGAACGAGACGTTTTCAACCCCACGGTGACAGATGAAATACTTGACGGTCATGCTCGGAATGATGTTTTTGTCTTCGCTGACTCTCGTGGCATCAGGCGAAGAGATCGAGCCGACATGGGAATCGATGGCGGCCCATTACGAAGTCCCTGAGTGGTTTGTCGACGGAAAGATCGGCGTCTGGTTTCATTGGGGAATCTCATCGGCCGCCGATGAAAACCGTCCCAACGACGGATCGCATTACGGTCGTCGCATGTATTCACCGCCGCCGGAAGGTACAGCGGACAAAGACTTGGGTATGAGCGAAACGCTGACGAAGTGGCACATCGAGCACTACGGTCCCATCGAAGAATTCGGCTATGAGGATTTGATTCCATTCTTTAAAGCCGAGGAGTGGGATCCCGACGCGTTGGTGAAATTTATCAAAGACAACGGCGCCCGTTTCATCATGCCGGTGGCCTGCCATCACGATAATTTCGACATGTATGATTCGTTCCATCCCTGGAACTCGGTGAAGATGGGGCCGAAACGCGACACAGGACAGTGAAGACCTTTGGCGAAGGGCCATTGAAAGTCAAAGATGGCCGGCAGGGCGAAAACCGTGCGAACTTCTCCCAGCAGGACATCCGCTTCACCACCAAAGACGACGTGCTCTATGCCTTCGTGCTTGCTCCGCCGACCGAGGACATTGTCATCAAAACGCTCGCGACCGGCGGATTGCTCGACCGCGAGATCACCGGCATCGAGCTGATGGGCAGCTCCGAGGAAATGAAGTGGAATCGCTCTCGCGATGCGCTGACGATCAGGTTGCCCAAGAGTTTGCCGGGAAAAATCGTCAACGGCTTCCGCATCCACACGCAATAGGGCTGAACGAGAGACCGACCGCGGAAACGAGGTCAGGTGCGAATGGCACGGGCTTAAGTGTTGGTGTGCAGGCT
>NZ_JANZKV010000149.1:17073-58736 GCF_025060895.1 Stieleria sedimenti
CACACCAACGTTTATACCCGCGTCATTCCGATCAGACGCTTTTATTCCGCACGATCCTTTGATCGCAAACTCCAACGTGCCGAGCCAACCAGAGCAAATCATGAACAAGAAACCCGACTCCTTCAGCAACGCCTGTTGCGGTGGCACCACTTCCTGCGGTCCGGCCGCGACGGGGCGGCGCGATTTCGTCAAAGCGTCCGGGCTCACCGCCGCGATGCTGATGGCCGGGCGGATGAATGTCATGGCGGGGCCGTTTGCCAACGAAGACTTTGAGCAGATCATTCCCTCGGACAAGAAGCTCAGCAAAGAGTGGATCGAAAGTCTGTACGCCCGGGGCGAGCCGCTCCGCGCAACCGGCGCGGACTTGAAATTCATCGGCATGCCCATCAACGGCATCTGCACCGGTCAAGTCTATCTGGGAGGTGACGGCCGGCTTTGGTACTGGAATCTGGACGGGAACAGAGACGCCAAACAGATCGGCAGCGGTCCCCGGTTCACCGATCCGGACACGATGCATTCCCCCATGGACCAGGGGTTCGCGTTGGAGGTCGACTCCGGCGGTGAAAAGCGGATCATCACCCTGGATTCCAACGGCTTTGAAGACGTGGTCTTCACCAATCGGTATCCGATGGCGCAGGTGACATATGCCGATGCGGCGTGTCCGGTGCGCGTCGAACTGGAAGCCTACACCCCCTTCATCCCACTCAACCGCGACGATTCCAGCTACCCCGTGATCGTGATGCGTTACACGATCAAGAACATTTCCGATCAAGTCCAACAGACGGCGATCGCGGGTTGGGTTGAAAACTTCTCCAACTTCAGAAGCGGACAGGGAAAGAACGCGATCCGGTTGAGCCGGTATCGTCAACGGGATGGACTGTCCGCCGTGGAATTGTGGGCGAAACCGGCCGCCGAAGACAGTCGCCCCGAACAATCCGTCGTGTTTGCTGATTTCGAGGCAGGCGATTACGGCGACTGGAAAGTGCAAGGAGACGCCTTTGGCGAGGCGCCGGCGTCGGGCGGGCGTACGATTCAGAAATTGTCAGGATTCAAGGGCCAGGGCTTGGTGAATTCCTGGACCGGGAGCGACGAACTCCAGGGCAAACTGATCTCGCCCGAATTCAAAATCGAACAACCCTATCTCAATTTTTTGATTGGCGGCGGACGCGACGAGAAGAAGCTGAACATCAGCTTGTGGGTTGATGGGAAAAAGGTTCGGTCCGCGGCGGGCAAGCAATCCGACGCCATGGCCTGGGCCGGCTGGAATGTTGCCGGGCTGGTCGGCAAGCAGGCACACCTTGAAATCTTGGATGCCTCGTCGCACGGATGGGGACACATCGACATCGATCATATCGTGTTCTCGACCCATCCTCCCAAACAACAACCCGAGTCGTCGTTGGAACGTGCGACGGATTTCGGCTCCATCGCGTTGGGGCTGCTGGGGAATGAAGCACCGGACCTGGTGGATATCAGGCGATCCGAACCGGGCACATCGGGTCTTTTTGCTTCCAGCCGTCCGAACGCGAAACATGACGAGCTCTACCAAAGACCCTTTAATGAGCGTGGATTCGCCTCCATGGGACGTCGTCTGACGCTCCAACCCGGCGAAGAACAAACCGTTTGCTTTACGTTGTCCTGGCGTTTTCCGAATGCGAACTACGTCACGACGTTCGGACGCAAGCCGGGCGATCACGACATCAACTTTTATTCCACCTTGTGGCCGACCGCGGTCGATGCCGCGGGCGCGGTGGCGGTCCGGGAAACAGAACTGCATGAGACGACGCGGACGTGGGTCGAAACCTGGTACGATTCCACGCTGCCCTACTGGTTGTTGGAACGAACGTTCGTCACGTTGAATTGTATGCAGACCCAGGTGGCTGAGCGTTTGGCGCTGCAGGACGGCATGTACAACCTGGACGAAGGGGTGAATTGCTGTCCCGGAAACTGCACGCACGTCTGGCAATACGCCCAAGGGTTGGCGCGGGTCTTTCCGGTCATCGAACGCGAATCCCGCGACAAGGTGGAATACGGCAAGGGGTTCAGACCGAACGATGGTTCGATCAACTTCCGCCATTCGATCAGCCAGTTCAACGATGCCATCGACGGTCAATGCGGCACGATCCTTCGCGTCCTGCGCGAGAGTCAGATGACCACCGACTACCGCTTCCTGGAAAGCATTTGGGATCGCACCCGGCTTTCCATGGAATACGTGATTCGCAAATGGGACCCCGATGGTGACGGGCTGTTGGCGGGCGCCCAGCACAACACGCTCGACGAGCCCTGGTTCGGGCAGGTGCATTGGCTGATCAATCTGTACCACGCCGCGCTCAAGGCATCCGCAGTGATGGCACGACAAATGAAACAGCCCGCGGTCGCCGAGCGCTATGAGAGCATCGTCGCCAACGGCACACCGAAGATGGTCGACATGCTCTGGAACGAGCAGTACGGCCACTTCATTCACAAGCCGGGCCCGGGCAAAGCGGAACAGCACGGTTCCACCAACGGTTGCCATATCGACCAAGTCCTCGGCGAATTCTGGCTCTGGAATGTGGGCCTGGACCGAGTGCTGCCGCAAGACAAGATCCGTCGCACGTTGGAATCGCTCTGGACCTATAATTTTGCTCCCAACGTGGGCGATTTCCGAAAAGTCATGACCGATGGGCGTTGGTACGCGGTCGAGGGCAATGCGGGACTGATCATGTGTTCGTTTCCGCATGGGAAGATCGAACCCAAGAGCGGCAAGAAAAACTATGCCGGATATTTGAATGAATGCATGACCGGATTCGAGTGGCAGGTCGCCGCCCACATGATCTGGGAAGGGTTGGTCGAAAAGGGCCTGGCGATCGGCAAGGCGATCTACGATCGATATCTGCCGAAAGACCGCAACCCGTACAACGAAATCGAATGCAGCGACCACTATGCCCGCGCGATGGCGAGTTACAGCGCGTTCATGGCCGTCTGTGGATACCGCTACGACGGACCGGAAGGCAAACTCGCCTTCGGGCCACGCATGCAGCAGGACAACTTCCGTGCCGCATTTACGACCGCGGAAGGCTGGGGCCGCTTCCAGCAAACCGTCGTTCGCGGCCTTCAAACCGGATCGATCGAACTGCGATACGGACAGCTTGAACTGCGGGAACTGGCGTTCGATCAGGTCGACCGAACCAGTGCCAGTCGAGCGGAGGTCACGCTCGACGATCAACCAACGACCGTTCGCTTTCATCCCGAGTCGGGACGGTACGTGGTGCGTTTCCCGGAAAGTCTCCGCATGAAAGCAGGTCAGCACTTACGCGTACGATTTCTCTAGAAGCCTCATCCTCGTCGCCGGGCCAAACCGCCTATTCCCCCAAAAAGGTGTCGGACACCTTTTTCGCTCGGTGGACTCCTCTGGATGGGCTCCCGTCGGGTTTGCTAGTTTCGCGAAGGTGCAGTGTTGCAGGACGCACCAGTGCGGCGATTTCTCGCGGACCGGAGGAGAAACCTATTGGGCGATTACGATCAACATCCCGGTGGCGGCTTCAGCAGCGTCGATGGGTACAACGACCCGGCGGGCTCGCAAGCCGAAGCAATGCGGCAGATGCAGGAAGACGAGCTGCGTCGGCAGCAGCAGGAACAAGCCGCATGGGATGCCGCTGCGCAGTCGGAGGCCGCGTGCAGCCAACCCGACTTTGGCGACCAGAGCGACGCCGGTGGCCGACCGAAGGCGAACGCGAAACAAACCAAGGCGGCGAGAACCAAGCCCAAATCGAATCCGCCCCCGGCGACGCCAACGGACCCGGTGAGCCCCGGTTTTGCAATCCTTGGATTCGTCCTGGCGGGCGGCTGGGGGATGGGGCTGCTGGAAGACGACGGTCGCTGGTTCGGCGGGCTCGTCACCGGTCTGATCGGAGCCTACGTCGCGGGCCATTACCACAAGGTGCTGATCGCAGCATCCATGGTCGGAGGCGGCTGGTGGTTCTTGAGTCAGTACGAACCATCCCATCCGCAGCGGGCCGAAACCGTGTCCACGGTCGATACCGCTCCTGCCGTACGGCCCAGCCGCCCAGCTCGAGAAATGGTCCAGACGCCGCAACCCCAAACGCCGGAGCAGGAGGTCGCGGCGCTGCCCCCCTATCCCAAAACACCGACGATCTTGCTTCGCCCTCACCAGACCTTGAGCACCGACCCGTCGCGGATGCGTGCGTTGCAAAACGCAATGTTCGACTTCGAAGCGCGGACCGGCAAATCATTCTTGAGTGAGCATCGATCGATGAAACGGGCCACGCGAACGCACTATGACTACTTTCCACGGTATTCCGGCGGCGAGCTCCAGGAGGGCAGCGAAACGATTCCCCAGCTCCAGCCGATCCAAGGGGTTTGGGAGTACCAAAGTCCGCAGCTATGGGAACTCGATTTGATCGCCACCGTCGATCAACACTTTCTCTTCAACACCACGCGCGCTGACGGCACCGTTCGCGAAGGGGTCTTCCGCACCTACTCCGGTGACGGACTGTGCTACAAGCCGATGACACGTCCGCTTCGCCGCCGAGGAGACAAGCACGAAGTGTTTCAATTGCCGGTGCGGGGCGGTCAGGTTTGGCGTGACTTCGCGAGATCGGTCTACCATGCCAAAACCGACGCAGAACTATTAGCGCTCGACCCGTTTAACCAGACGATCGCACACACGCACAAGAAAACCGCCGAGGCGAGAGCGATGTACGAATCGAACAAACGCATGGTCGATGGTCTGCGCCAAGCCTCTCTGCCGGTCGCCCGAGCGGCATGGAAATTACGATCAGACCGATAGTATGTTCAGACCAGTAGTCTCTTGTTGGTAGCACCCAGCTCTTTCCCAAAACTTCTCTCAGGTCTTCTATCGCCAGGGGCGCGATTCGCCATGCGGCGAACACTGTCCGCTCAACGGTCAACTTGACCGCCTCTCCATCACGATTGTCTCCAAACGACGTTTGCCAGCGGTTGAAAGAGGAGCAGCCGTGGATGCGTTCGATATCGGCATGCCCCCGCAAAACGCGGCGCCTTTGACGCCGCACTGGCGTGATGCACTCCGTTTTGGCATTCACTTTGCATCGTCTCCTGTTACCGGAATTACAGCGGGCGATTCCGTTTCCATCCTCAAAAAGGAGACCAAAATGAATACTACCAAGAAACGCATGCTCTTTTCTGCCGCACTCGCCGCCGCCTTTGCGATCCCTGTCGCAGGCGCCCGCGCCGATGAATTCGGTAGCAATACACCGCATTACGAAGATGACGCATGGTACGACGTCAGCGAATGGTTTGACGGCAACGACTACAACCCCACCGATGAAGCGATCGGCCGCTGGGATGATGAGGTCTTCGACTTCGCCGACAACGCAACCAGCACTGACTCGGACAACGATCGCGGTCTGTTCTATGGTGACTACGGTTACAACGACGACACCGAATCCGATTGGTTCTACGACTATTACGACGACGGGTACAGCTACTGGGGCAACCGTTACTTCGCCAACTATTACGACATGAACGATGATGGACTGTACGACGCATACGCCTCGTACGTTGACACCGACGGTGACGGGTTCTACGAGGAGTTCAATTACTACGCGTTTGAATCAGAATCCGATGGCCAAGACAACTCAAAAGAGCAGGCCAAGAATCAGCAGAAGGAACTGAAATCGGATCAAATGAGCGTTTCTGGCAACGTCGCGGAAACCAAGACGGTGCAAGTGCGAGACCGCGAACACCTGGTCGCGATGGTCAATACCAAGCAAGGAAATTCACTCGCGGTTGACCTTGGACCGGCCCAAAAAGAAACCTCGCTTCAAAAGGGCGACCCTTTAACCGCGTCCGGTCATCGATTGAAGGTCGGCGACAAGTCGATCCTGGTGGCCAGCGATGCGTCGACGAAAAACGGTAGCGTGCAGATCGATCGCCACGGCAAAAAGTACGAGGGAACGATCGAAAAGACGAAGACCATCGACATCCGCGGAGTCAAGCACACGTTGGCCAAGGTCAATACGTCTGACGGAAAGACGATGATGGTTGACTTGGGCCCCGCCCAAAACCGCCAGTCAACATTGACGAACGGTGCTCAGATCACCGTTCAGGGCGTGCCGCTGAAGGTGAACGATCGAGTCGTCTTGATGGCCCGAAAGATCACGCAGAATGGAAAATCGACCGAAATCGATCGCCAGATGCCCAACTCCAGCACCAGCTGATTTAAAACTCGTTGACGAACATCCGCTTCGAATCGCTTGCGGTGACACCCGTCACTCGATTGGAAGCCACATCGATACAGGACGTGAAATCAACACGTGTCGCCGTTCGCTCTCGCGAAGCGAGTGCTCTTTCGCGATGTTTGTGGAGCAAACGGCGACGACGACTCAGACCTGGGTCACGTCGTAAAGAGGACGCGATCCAGTTCGTTGTTTCGGCTTAAACGACTCGATTTCTTCTCTACCGAATTCCACCTACCGAACCGGGTCGATGGCAACTGATCTCTTCGTCGCGATTGTGGTGATGTCCGTTGTCTCACTCGGCAGCGGCTTGCTGGCGGGTCTGTACGCCTACTCAGACAAAGGGCAACGGACGACCGCAAGCCTTGCGATCGCAGTCCTGGCGACAGTGATTTTTCTCTTTTATGCTTCGGGGCAACTGTTCTGGGCACGGTTTGTTCCATCGTCGGCGGCCATCATCTACACGAACCTCGCCGCCATCTTTGCAGCTCTGGCAGCCGGGTGGGCTTGGCGATTACCGAACATGACCGCTTGGCGGCAGATGATCATGTCGGTCCTTCTCGCCGCCGGCTCGTTGTCGGCGATCACCTGGCCGCTCCTGTCGATCGCGCTGCGACCGCCACCCGCTGGAGGCGATCGATGGAAGAACGGAGTCGCGCTGCAAACTTCCTGGGCAACTTGTAGCCCGGCTGCCGTGGCAACGTTGTTTCGAGCGGAGGGAATCGCTGTAAGCGAGTCCGAGATGATTCCACTGTGCTTGACCGATTCCAGCGGCACACCGACTCTGGGCCTCTATCGCGGCGTCAAACTCATTGCCGCAGAAAACGATCGTGAATTGAAAATCGTTGGCGGCACGATCGATGACTTGCTGAGTGAAGACGACTGGCCGGTCTTGCTGGCCGTCGAATTGCCCTACGGCGTCGATGACCGTCGCTATGTCGAACAATGGGGCTGGATTCCCGGGATGGGGCATTCGGTCGTCGCGCTGGGCCGAGGCCCGACGGGCGGCCTGTTGATCGGCGACCCATCCGCCGGACTCGAGCAATGGTCCAAGACTGACCTGGATGTGCTCTGGCACGGTGTCGGGCTACGTGTCAAGTGACCGGTATGGATGGATTCGCCCCGAACACCGAAGCGAGTGACGTGGTTTCCTGGAAACGATGCGGGTCATTTTTCGCAATGACGGTGCTTGAACGAAAGTGATTTGTACGACAAACTCTATGCCGAGGTGCAGGATCGCATGAGCGTCTCTCCTGCCTCATCTTTTCTGGTTTGACGAATCAAGGCGGGCAAATGGAACACGCGAGCATGGATAACGAGAACGCGCCAGAACCCGTCGCCCACCAAACAGGGAAAACACGAACGCGGTGGCTTTCCTACGGATTGATCTTGTTGAGTGTGTTGGTGGGCATCTTGATCGGTGTCGGCAGCTTTACGTTCGGGTATGGCAAGGGCGCAAGTTATCTGAGCAACGACCCGCAGACCTGTGTCAATTGTCACGTGATGCAGGACCACTTTGATTCTTGGCAACACTCCAGCCACCACCATGTTGCCGTCTGCAACGATTGCCATTTACCCCACGATGCGATCGGTAAATGGGTGACCAAAGCGGACAACGGGTTCTTTCACTCGCTGGCGTTCACCGTCGGGGACTACAAAAACCCGATCCAAATCAAGCCCCGCAACAAACGAGTCACCCAAAGCACGTGTATTTCGTGCCATCGAGATTTCGTCCACTCGATGCTTCCGGTGGCTGCCGAAGCAGAGACTCAGTCTTGTGTTCACTGTCACGCCGACGTCGGGCACGTCCTTCGCTAACGTTCACCATCCACCTTTTACTTCCCGATCCTTTCCCCCCGGTCCTGTTGAGATGACGAAGAATCAATCGCGCGGCGTCGTTTGGCTGGTGACCCTCACCGTGTTGGTTGCATTGGCAACCGTGGGCGTCGTCTCCCTCTTGGTCAATATCTTTGAACGCAAACAGGAGGCACGTACGCCGTTCGTCCGTTTAGTCGAAGTCAACGAGATCAGCACCGATCCCAAGCCATGGGGCGTCAATTTCCCCCAGCAATACGACGCGTACCTCAAAACCGCCGATACCGAGCGAACGGAATACGGCGGCAGTAACGCGTTGCCGCCCAGCAAGCTCGAACAAGACCCCTGGCTGAAACGTTTGTTCGCCGGGTACGCATTCAGCATCGACTATCGTGAAGCCCGAGGTCACGCCTTCATGCTGAGCGATCAGGAGGTCACCAAACGCGTGACGGATGTCCAACAGGCAGGCGCGTGTTTGCATTGCCACGCGTCGATTGTGCCGACGTACCGGCGTATCGGGATGGAAAAACTGGGAGAACCAGTCTCCGCGGAAACGCTGGGCGAGTCGTTTCACCAAGAAGCGGTGATGGAGGGCTTTCGTGCGGTCAGCCGAATGAAGTACGAAGACGTGCATGCGGAAATCGAGCAGACGCCCGATGCGATCGCCGATCCAGAGTCGTCCGATCCACACTTGGGCGGCGCCCACCCGGTTTCCTGTATCGACTGTCACGATCCGGAAACGATGGCGATCCGCGTGACCCGTCCAGGTTTTGTCCTCGGCATCGACAAGCTTGCCAAGAGCGACGATCCGGTGCCGCACCTGCCCAGCATCCAAGCGTGGCGTGATGCCGGATCGAAGGGCAGCTATGACCCCAACGTCCATGCCACCCGCCAAGAACTGCGGTCATTCGTTTGCGGCCAATGCCACGTCGAGTATTACTGCGCCAACAAGATGACGCTGACGTTTCCGTGGAGCAATGGACTGAAGATGGAAGATCTTGAACAGGAATGGGAACAGACCGTGTTTCCCGACGCCGAAGACGGAAGCAAGGGTGGCGAGTTCTACGATTACGTTCACAAGGAGACCGGCACCAAGGTCTTCAAGGCTCAACACCCCGAATTCGAATTGTGGAGCCAAGGGATTCACGCCCGTGCGGGCGTCAGTTGCAGTGATTGCCATATGCCCTATGAACGACAAGGTGCGACCAAGGTCAGCAGCCACTGGGTCCGCAGCCCGATGCTGAATATCAATCGGGCCTGCCAAACATGCCACAATGTGCCCGAGCAAGAACTGCAGGCGCGGGTTGACATCATTCAGGGCCGCACGCGGTCGTTGATGGATCGTGCGGCAGCGGCGATGACGGACATGCTTGACGCCATCATCGAAGCCCAGGCGGCCGGTGCGAGTGAAGAGGAACTCGCCCCGATCCGAAAATTGCAACGCAAAGCGATGTGGCGTCTGGATTACATCAGTAGCGAGAACAGCAAGGGATTCCACGCCGATCAAGAAGCGGCCCGGATCCTGGCCGAATCCGCCGACTACAGCCGCCAAGCCCAAGCGGCGTGCTACAGGTTGACGGGAAATTCAAAACCCGCCAAGGAATCCGTCGCCGATACGACGGAGTGAACGCGTGCGGGTAAACGGGCTTAATCAACGAGCCCGCGAATCTCTTCGCGAATTCTGCGTGTCAATCGACTCTTGGCCAACAGAACGACGTTGACAGACACTCCCAATTCCTCGGCCACCGCAGGCGCACTTTTGCCTTCGATCGCATGTTTTTGGAACGCCTGCCAGGTGCTCGCCTTGACCTCGTTTTTGACGATGCTTGCGGCGTGGCGAAACACGGATCGGTCGTGCTGTCTGTCGAACTCGACCGAGAGTTGACTGTTCGGGTCGGCGAGCTGTTCGATCTGGTCGTTCAGCTTGTCGTATTGCCCAGCCACGAGCGGCGTCTTCTGGACTCGCCGCATGGCGTACCGCAATTGATTGAGGACGATCCCTCGCAGGAAGGCACGAAAGGAACCCGCCCTTTGTCGCTGGAACGTGGGCAACTCGCGCACGAGCACGACCAACACTTCTTGCACGATATCTTCCGCTTGATTGACCAGCAGGGGGTACGTGGAGATGCGTTGATACATGAACGGCCGATAGATCTCGAGCAGACGTTGCCAATCGTCGTCGGTCCCCTCATCGGCGATCCGCTTGAGCAGACTGATTGAAGTTTCTTGCATCGTTCCGCTTTAGTCCTGTGCCAACGCCAATGCCATGGATCTCGCGTATTCCTCGGCGGTCGCATCATCACCCAGTTCGAGGAGCGAAAACTCGCGGAACGCATCGGATGCTTCGGCAGACTTGGCCAACACAATCGAGCCGCGATTGGCGCGGTCCAATTCATCTTTGGCCGAAAAAACGAAGCGGCCGTCAAGGAAACCGTCAATCGTTTCCCCATGCAGGATGTATTCCACGGTGTGAAACTCGTCCCGCGTCAAGCTCGATTGGGGTGCGGCTTGGTAGTACGAAAGGCGGTTCTCCCGAAAGAAAGGAACGCCGATGTTGCCCGACGGATAGCCGCGAAACGGCCGGACCTTGATGCCCATCAACCCGAACGGCGCGACCTGGTGCAAGACCTCCGAATGCGGCCGATTGCCTCCCAGCATCACACGCCATCCGATCGTGTCGGAACCGCTTTGTCTGGCGCGCAACACGAAATGTTGATTCCAGTGAGATGATTCGTGGGTCGATTGGATCATGATCTCCATTCTTAGATGAAAGTTTCTCAGGTCATCGCGTTTCAGTGAAAGCATTTCACCCGCATGGTCATTGCCAAGGAAATGGACGGCGCCGGTTTGCGGATCGATTCGGTACTTTTCTCCATGGGTGTCGAAGTTGGCCAATAGCTCTGCTTCTCCGGCCAACAGATTGGCAAAGGTATTCTGGTTGGGAAGTTTGTGTCGCAGATCCGGCAGCCTCGCCCTTGTGACCTTGATCGGTTCGGCTGGCGACGCGGCTTCAGCCTTGGCCATTTTCCGATCCAGGTCGAGGGTTTCCTCGTCGCCGGCGTGAATTTCGATCCTGGTCTTCAGAAGCGTCGTGCCTGTCAGTGTGATCGTGATCTGGCGGTCGCCTTGTTTCAAACGAATCGTCCCTTGACCGCCCTCGCGGCGGACCGACACCGACTGGCCATCAACGAGCACGACCGCATCGGAGGGTAAATCACGGATCACGATGGTGCCCATCGGGGTGACGATGATCAGCTGGGCGACCAGGTAAATCATCCCGGCAATGAACACCGCGGCTGTGACCCACAGTTTCCGACGGGGGAGATTCCGCGTGGGTTCCGGTTTGGCTTCCGCACTGCACTTGAGTTCGACGGAGGTATCGGCTTGATTGCGTGGTTCGACGGCTGTGTCGATCGATTCTTCAGGCCTCAAGTTCGAATCCGGAATCTCGGCGGTCGACTTCGACTTCATGGCGAGCGGTTTCAAGGCTTCCGCGACTAGCTGTGGTGTCGCGTAGCGCTCGTCCGGATCTTTGGCGAGCATTTTGGCGACGACGTCTGCCAATGGCTTGGGAACCTCTGGGCGAACGAGGTCGATCGCGGGCGGAGACGCCTGGGAATGAGCAAGCACGAGCTCCCCGGTGGACCCTGAAAAGGGCGGATGACCGGCCAGCATGTGATAGAGACTGCAACCGAGTGAATAAATGTCCGATCGAATATCCGCCGATGCCGCGTCCAGGCACTGTTCCGGAGCAATGTATTCGAGCGTACCCAGCAGCGTTCCGTCGTCGGTTAAGACACTGTCGGGTTCTTGTTTCTGGCCGCGACCGCCGACATTCAATCGAGCGAGCCCGAAGTCAAGAATCTTGGCCTTAATCTTTCCATCGGCCTTGTGGATCATGATG
This sequence comes from Stieleria sedimenti, assembly GCF_025060895.1. Classification (GTDB taxonomy): domain Bacteria; phylum Planctomycetota; class Planctomycetia; order Pirellulales; family Pirellulaceae; genus Stieleria; species Stieleria sedimenti. The sequence continues at coordinate 29,008 of NZ_JANZKV010000149.1, forward strand.
TTCGACGGCTTGATGTCTCGGTGGATCAAGCCGTTGTTCATCGCATGCTGCAGGCCGAGGCAGATTTTGATCGCAACACCACACGAAAACGAGACGGGCAGCGGTCCGTTGTTCGCGATCAGTTGGTGAAGATTTTTCCCCGGGACGTACTCCATGCATAGTACGACGGCATCACCCAGCTGCTTGACGGTGTAGCAACGAACAATCGACTCGTGGTTCATCGATGCGATGCATCGGATTTCCTGATCAAAACGCTTGCGGGCCTCGCTGTTGGAATTCAATCGTTCGTTCAGAACCTTCAGTACCTCCTTGCGCCCGGTGAGCACGTTTTCGGCAAGATAGACAACCCCCATGCCTCCACGACCGATTTCTCGGAGGATTTTGAAGTCCGACAGAGCTGACAGTTCACCCGGGATCTCGGCGGCGTCTTCCTTTGGCGGTGCCAACAACTCCGTTTCGTCGGGGGTTTGGCAGGAGAGTTGGCTTGACAGGGATTGGTCGGACACGACTTGGCGATGAGACCGCATCTTGGCGATCACCGAGTCGACAGAAATGGCAGCAACCTGTGCGGCAAGTTCTGGGTAAGTCTCCAGCAGCGCCATCACTTCGCATTCCGCGGCTTCGTCCAACTGTCCCTTGGCGAAGGCGCGCAATCTTTCTTGCGTGACCTTCAGGCCCGCGGTCGCAAAAGTTACTTCGTCGGTCATTGAACTGCCTGGCCGTCCGGCTTCGATACAAAGGTTGGAAATCGCTTCGCAAAATAGTCACCCGATTACTCTGCTTGGCGAACGCCGCGAAACGGAACGCCATTGGTAAACTTGCCGAAGATGCGATCTCCGGCAACATTGATGACCGCCGTTTGTCCGCGTTGGCCGGTGAAGCGAAACGTGCCTGTGGATTCTTGCTCCCACGTCGCCCGCTGACGACGTCCCTTCATGAGTGCGATTCCATCACCGCCACGGCGAAACTCCCAAACCAGACGTGGCCCGCCCTTGACGGCAACCGTCCACTTGCCAAGCAACAGGTCCTTTGCCGATGGTTCGATTCCGCCGGGACGGCTGTTCTGTTTTCGCACCTGTTCGGCATCCTCAAGCCGTTTGATCCATACGGTGATATCCTGCCCCGTCTCCGCCGCTGCATTAAGCTCCGCGCGGGCGACGCGTGTGTCGGGATAGCGATCAAATGCTAAGAAGATTCCTGTCACAAACTGCTTGTCGGGCCAACTTTCTAGCTCCGGTTTGACGATTTGCAACCAAGTCGCTGAATCGAGTCGGCTGAGCGGATAGGTGACCTCGGCTCCCCGGGCATTGGTCAAGACGAGTGACGTACCCGCTGGCTCCGACTCCGGCCGATCAAATCGATAGTCCGTCGACAAGACCGTCAACGGCGTGGATTTCGGCAATCGTCGCACAGCATAGTCAACCGACTCGGAAAGCTTTTGGAGTCGTTTGACGGCATCCAGATCCTGCTGAAGCCGACTGGTGTAACGAAACAGTTCGGAGTCGTCCAACCCGTCTTCGAGCAGTTGGATTGCCAACGAATACTCTCGTCGCTGCAGCAGCGATTGTGTCTGGTCCCAAATCGCCTGTTGAGGGTCCACCTCCTCGGCGAATCCACGGATCGGGGGCAATGGGGCAAGCGTGAAGACCAATAAAAAGTAGTGAATTGAAATGTAAAACGGCTTGACCATGGGCTCTATCGGAAGGCGGAGTGTCATCGGAAGGGTTGGCTGGGCGTCTCTAAAGGCGCTTGACGCCTCGAGCCTGTCGCGAGAAATCAAAAAATCTCTCTCAGCACCGTCACGCGATCGATTTCCTGTCGCCGGAACCGCCGTGGATGCCGTCAGGGAACGCTCAATGGAAGCGGCACTCGGCTACTTTTCTTGCCCCTGCCCTTTTTCCTCGTCCCCCAGCAACTCGCTGATCTTGGCGTGGATGGCGTCGGCGGTTGCTTGTCCGGCACCGGTCTTGACCAGTTGCACAATTCCCTGGCGGTCGATCAACACCACATGGGGAATCCCCCGGACCGCAAATTCACCGGGCATGTCACTTCCTTCGGGCGTCACCAGAACCGGATGCTTGAGATCGTGATGCTCCAGAAAGCGGGCGAGCGTTCGGCGTTCTTCTTCGGGCGTGACATCTTCCGAGGCGCGAGAGGCACGCTTCGTTTCTTCGTCCCATCGAAAGTTATAGTACTGCGTGACGCCGACAATTTCGAAACCGCGATCGGCGAATTCCTCGCGCCACTCACGCAGATGTGGAAACGTCGCAATGCACGGCCCACACCACATGGCCCAGAAGTCGAGCAACACGACTTTTCCCTTGAGTGTCTCTCGATCCAACTCAATGACGTTGACCCAAGCATCAACCTCCCAATCGGGCGAGGGTTTACCGACCAGCGACGCAACCGGCTTGGCAGCCGCCAACCGTTCGCGGTGCAGCTCGATTCGCCGCAGTGCCGCCTGCACCGATCGATTCTTGATCGCAAAACGGGCCAAGCTCTTCGACACTTTCTCAATTCGCTCTTGGGTCGCGGCGGGATCCTCTTGTTTCCAGATGGTGATCATCATCAGCTGCACGTCGGCGAAATCGTTTTGCAGAGCGATCGACTCGGGATAGTTTTCAAGGGCCATGCCGACCGCCGCGTCCAGTTGCTCGATGTATCCGTCACGCCAAGGATCATTGCCCCGTTCGTCGCCGGTTAGCTCTCGAAGTGTGCGGACGTACGTGGTCATCGACACTTCGTTCGCGCCGTCGGACTCATTGATGTCGCGTAAGCGTTTGACTTGCATCTCGACCAACTCTTTCGCGGCAGTCGCCTCACCCGCCTCCACCATCATCTGGGCTTTGAGCACCATCAACTGCGAGAGCGGCAACAGCAAATCGAAATTTGATTCGGCCGGTGCATCGCTAAAAGCCTTCAACGAGTCTTCAACGGCCAACCGCAATCCTTCATCGTTGCCGGATTGATCAGCGACTTCCCTGAGACTTTGGATCGTCATCCAGGCACCGAACAGGTTCCTGCTCTGGTCGGCGTGTTTCAGGTAGTAGTCGAGCAACTTGCGAAACTGTGCGGTCGCCTGCCGATAATCTTGCTGGTCTGAAAACCGGGATGCCAGACTGTGGCGAAGTACGTGATGGTCCTCTGAATCAGGATTCTCCGCGATCTTTGCGTCGAGAAACTCCACGGCGTCCTGCAAGTCGGCCTCCATCCGCTCCCGCAATTCGGCATGCAGCTTTCGAAAGGCTTCGAGCCCCGAATCCTGAGCTCGGAGCAACGCAACGCCCGGCAGCGTGACGCAAAGACAAATCGCGAAGCCGACAAAGGCCGCTGGCAGCATCAAACGAGTGCGGAAGCGAAGCATAACCATCCTCTCCTACCAGGCATCAGTGGGGTGAAGGAGTCATCTTAGGCCTGCGGTGCAGCTGAGAGCAAGCAGATTCCTTGGACGCCAACTATGCTAAACTGCCCCGCTTCGTCTCGTTGAGCTGCCGTATTCCGTGTTCGATCTTCTCGCATGAAAAACAAACAGCGTCGTCACCGTTCCAACCGAAATGCTCCGGCCGTGGAACGGTGTCTTCAGAATTCACTGTCGCTTGAATTACTAGAATCGCGACGTTTGCTTGCGCAATTGTTGTTGTCCACCCCGGATGCGATGGAAAACGATGACCGCGTGACCATCAATGTCTCGTTGGCGGAAGCTCAGGTTCAACCCATAGAGGTTCTCTTTGACACGATCGACTCCGACGCGATCGGAGGGCGAGACTTTGTTCCGGTGACGGGTCAGCGACTGACGTTTTCACCGGGCCAAACGGTCAAGTCGGTCGACGTCGATTTGCTGGACAATGCGCTGCGCGACGGGGATCTCAGCTTCGGTGTGCGTGTCTCGATCGTCGATGACGACGGGGGGCGTGTGGTCGCCGACCAGCAAGGGTTTTCGCCACCAGGGGATCTGTTTGTTGATTGGCTGGAAACGAGCCCAGACGGATCCCTGATCGCGTACGGCGCCCGACGTTCGACATCCAACGTGATCCTCTCGGTACCGACCGACGCTTCGAGGGCTCCCATCGAGCTGGCACGCTACGATGACGATTTTTTCAAAACCGTTCAGACACACCGATTTTCTGCCGACGGCCAGTGGCTGATCTATTCGGGTGATCTTGAGACCGACGGAAAAACGGACGTCTACATCGTCCCCGTCGACGGATCGATGAATCCGAGGCGCGTGCCGAGCGATCTCAGTACAGGCGTCTTGTCAAGCTTCACCTTGGCTCCCGATGGCGAACGCTTCGTGTACACCTGGACGCCCGACGGCGAAGATGCATCGACGACGTACTCCGCCCGGTTCGATGATTCCTCACCCGCAATTTCGATCAGCAACTTGCCCCCTTTCTACGGCACGATCGATTTCACGCCCGATGGCAACTCGATCGTGTTCCAGAACCGCGACGGTGACGACGTGCAGCATTATGTCGCTGCGATGGATGGTTCGTTCGAGCCGATGCAGGTTGCAACCGATGTACCAGGAAGCACCTGGGGTCTCGGCGGGACCATCAGCCCCGATGGCCAGACATTGGCTTTCACGAAACGAGACCCGAATTCCTCGAGGATCACCAATCTTTTCACATCACGATTGGATGGCCAAGGCGAATCGAAACGAGTCGCGTTTGACATCGGAAGCTCGTCCTATCAGTTTTCGTCCGATGGAAAATACCTCGTCTACCGAATGGACAAGGGAATCGAGGCGCCGCACGAGTTGTTCACCGTTCCCGTCGACGGTTCAGCTGAGCCCAAGATCTTGCATCCGGAATTGACCGGTTCGCAGTGGGTGGAACACGGTTTCCGGGTGATCGGCGAAGACGTGCTGTTTCGTTCCAATTTTGAAAATGAATCCGACGGGTATTCAACTTATCTGGTACCAAGCGATGGCTCCCAGCCTCCACGCAAATTGTTCGACCCCATCGAAGGCAGGGCGATCGACAAGATCACTCCATCACCCGACGGAAAACACATCGTCTTCCAAGCCATCGACTTCCGCGATCCGGAAGACGATCTCGTGGAGATTTTCAGTGTCCCACTCGATGGTTCCCAGCCGCCGAAAAAGCTCAACGGCGATTTCGTGGACGGCGGGACGATTTATCGCTTTGCACCGACCCTTTTCAGTACGGACGGACAAGATCTGTACTATTTTGCGGATCAATTGGTCGACGATAAGCTGGAGTTGTTTGTCGTCCCGGTCGACGGTCGTTGGAAAGCTTCGCGAGTCAACTCGTCGCTACCGAGAGACTTTGATGTCAGCTGGACAGCCGTCGGAGCCACCGATACCGGCATTGCCTACGGCGTCCGGCAAGGCTCGTTTGCTCCTTATGCCATCTTCAGCAGTCAGCTCCATCAATCCGTCGAGGTTCGGATTCTCGACGACGAAGGCGATGTCGCAGATTTCGGCGATGCCCCAGAACGATTACCCGACGGGCTCGGTCAATCCTATCCGGTGACGTTGTCACAAAATGGTGCTCGGCACAACGTCACCGAGCTTTTCCTGGGTGCGGGCGTCGATGTCGATTCCGATGGGCATCCCACCGCAACCGCCGACGATGATGACCAGGACGAGCCGGAAGAAAACCAGGGCGTGCGGTGGTTGAGCAATTTGCTCGTCACACAGACGGACACTCTGACGACCATGCAAGTGACGGCATCACAAGCAGGGAAAATCAGCATCTGGATCGACTTTGATCGCGACGGCGACTGGGGTGATCGAATCGATGAAGTCGTGATCGCGCAGGATGTCCATGCCGGCGACAACTTCATTCCTCTGACGATTCCAGCCGGAGCCATCGCGGGTCCGACCGCGGCCCGATTTCGACTCAGCACCGCCGGGGAGACTTCGCCAACGGGAGCAGCAGCGGATGGCGAAGTCGAAGATGTTTGGCTGGATTTGGTCGATGCCAAATCCGATCCGGTCCCGCTGGTCGTCAAACTGTTTCATCCAGACGGTTACCTGAGACTGATCGCCGACCACGTCATCGCCGGAAATGGTCAGGAACCGCCCCTGTTTCAGACCGAAGGCGATTTCTCACAGGTCGACGTCTCGCTGTCCCCAGCTGGCCACTCCTTGGCAATTGAACTTGGACAAACACCCAACGATAGGATTTCGATTCTGGGTAATGACGAAATCAATCGACTGGCCTTTCACGATCTTGATCGAGCCAATCTTCAGCCATTGGTCTTGGACTTTGGCGCGTCGGGTGATTTCCAAACCGACAACATTGAAATGGTGGACATTACCGATTCCGAGAGACTCCGTCTTCCCGTCGATGACTTGACGTCCATCTCAGCGGCACAGAACGTTACAGTTGTCGCTGCCTCCCGGGAACAACTGCAGTTCAACGACCGGTCGGCTTGGCGGATGGGAGACGCTTTTGAGCAGGAAGGAAAGTTCTATCGCCAACTCGTTTCCCCTGGGACGCTTTCGCCACCTATCGTGATCGACATGCCCAACCCGTGGCAGAATGTTGTGACGACGACCGATGTGGATAACGATGGCTCCACATCGATTCTTGATGCACTGATCGTGATCAATCAGATCGCCAGGCAAGTTGACGTTTCCGGCGTCACGTTGCCCGATCCGCTGAGCCTGCCTCAATGGCCCGGCAACTACTATGATGCCAACGGAGATCTGGGCATCTCTCCGCTGGACGCCTTGGTCGTGATCAATACCTTGGCAAGACAAGCCGAGGGGGAGCGAGCTGCCGAACCAGAACAAGTGACACCGGCCCTCAGCCTGAACTCCAACCTGATCACCGATCATAGCATTCTCCCCGCTGCTCCATCGGCAAAGGAGAGTGAAGCCAGCCCGGAGACGACTTGGTGGGGAATCCGTCGAACAGACAACCCAACAGTCAAGCGAACGGGGCCGGCACCGCCAACGCGCCACGAGGGTCGAGATCATCAGCTCCAGCCGCCCGGCGATCAACCGATCTCCGATGGAACCCACACAACATCCGAGACGGAATCCGAGACGGAGCGTCTGGCCCGAAAGCAATTGAGCCTTACCTGGGCACAGTCCGTCGATCGCGCGCTCGCGTCAAGCCTGCTGCACTAAACATTCGCGGCACCCAAGATGCAAGCAGGAATCCTCAGCGAGCGACGCAGTCATCACTTCGAGGCCTGACCGCGCCCTGGCCACCCCGCACCCCCAAGCCCCCCAATTTACCAAAAAGGTGTCGGACACCTTTTTCCGCGGCAGTTATGCTGTGGCATTGGATTTTGACGTTCGACTTGATGCACAGTGAGGACTGGAGATGCGTGATTGGTTGTTGTTCCGTCGGCTGGGTGCGGTCGCCGTGTTGCTGGCCGTTGCAGCTGGAGCCTTGGGAAATGATCGGCCGAACGTTTTGTTGATCACGGCCGACGACTTGGGGCTGCAGCTTTCATGCTACGGCGACTCGATCGCTCGCACGCCGAACATCGATCGTTTGGCCGATCAGTCCGTTCGCTTTAAAACCGCTTATGTCAGCCAGGCGTCGTGCAGCCCCTCGCGTTCGTCGATGTTCACCGGACTCTATCCGCACGGGAACGGACAGTACGGTTTACTGAACGCCAATGTCGGCTTCCGCGTTCACGAATCACTCGTCGACTCGTTGTTGCCCAACGTCCTCAAGAGCCATGGTTATCGGACGGGCATCATCGGCAAACTGCATGTCGGTCCCGAAAAAGCGTTCGCCTTTGACATGCGGCACGGCGAAGGTTTCGGCAGCCGAGACGTTCGACTGCAAATCGATTTCGCTCGCGAGTTTCTGACGCAGCCCGGCGACGAACCGTGGTTCTTGATGTTCAACCTGTTCGATCCGCACGTGGCGCGAAAGCCCCTGCCGGGCGGTCGCCGCGGACCACAGTTCTTTCCCGACTCGGTCAAGGGCTTGCCGAAGAATCTCCTCGCACCCGAGGACATCGTTCCCTGGCCGTGGCAACAGATCGACACGCCGGAACAGCGGCAAAAGATCGCTGGCTATTACAACTGTGTCCATCGCATCGATGCCGCGATCGGGATGCTGGAATCCGTGCTGCAACAGACAGACAACTGGAATAATACGCTGATCGTTTTTCTCGGCGATCACGGGCCGCCATTCACGCGAGGAAAAACCAGTTGCTACGAATCCGGCCTCCGCGTCCCGTTTCTCGTCCGCTGGCCCGGAGTTTCCGAGCCCCACGCGTCCGATCGCTTGGTCAGCAGCGTAGACATCTATCCGACGATCTTGGACGCAGCCGGCATTGAATTGCCGTCGCAACGGCACGGCCGCTCGCTCCGCACTGTCGTCAAGCAGCAGAACGAACCGGCCGATTGGCGCAGCACCTTGGTCGGCGAGTTTCACTACCACGGCGCGACACCGTTCTTTCCACGGCGAGCGATCACCGATGGAAGGCACAAGTTGATCCACAACCTGCGTGCGGGCGAAACGACCGCACCAGATTCGGTCGACGGGGACCGCGCCTACGCCGAAGCACAAAAACTGCCGGCAGGTCACCCCGCACGTGTGGCAATGGAAAGGCTCAAGAATCCGCCGGAGTGGGAACTGTATGATCTGGAAAACGACCCGGTTGAATTCCAGAACTTGGCCGGGGACACCGACGTTGCCGACATCCAATCGCGACTGCAACGCGCGTTGCAGCAGTGGCAAGACCAAACCGCAGACCCCTTCGTTGACGCTGAGTTCCGGAAATCGATTGAAGAACGCTACAAGCCGAGCCCGTAGAGGGAAGCTGGTGTGTACACGCAGCAGACGGAGAGACGGCAGAAAAATGGTGGGCAGCAAAATGAAGGGACGGCCGCCGGGGATCCGCTTGCGACCTACCGGTCGATGAAACCGGAACTGTGATCTCAGAGAATCACCCACGGATGGCAAGGCGCACCCAGGGATGTCATCCAGCACAGAATCGACCACTTTGACATCCGTGGGTACGCGCGGCCATCCGTGGATTCGACCTTTATGATCGATCGGATCAGTCGTATTGGACCGATCGGGACACTTCACTGGCGAGCACCGGTAGCCGACGCGGGGACAGGTTCGGCAGTTCGTGTTGCGTGTTTTTCATTGATCCTGAATTTGGAGTGTTGCGGAAGCTGAAGGACTGATCATCCAGAAGTGGCGCACGTTCGCGTTAGACGTTTCGAAAGTCGAAAAACCCGAGAAAGCAAGTGTAGAGCAACTCGCCGAAGTGATCATTTGTCGAAAAGATATGCATGGCCGGTGAAACCAACAAACAGGACCTGCAACGTGATAAATTCTGGCAACGATTTGTTTTGCGAGGCTTAAGGCAGAAAACCGAGGGAGAGACCCACATGAGAACACTCACAATCGCTTTGTTTGTCGGATTCTGCTGTCTACCTGTGTTTGCCGATGAGGCGGCCAGTGAAACCGGGGAGACCAAGCCAGACGATTCGCTCACTTGGCAGGACAAGTCGGTCAAGTATGCCCGCATCATGTCACGGGTGAAATGGACACCGGTGGCTGACGGCATGCCGAGACGAGGTGGGCACTTCACAGCCGGGCAGGAGTACACCGGAGTTCCTTACTCGAGCGTCAAGCACGTCGGCCGCTATATCGGATTCGATATCTTTCTCAAAACCTTCCTCGCCGCGGTGGAAAACCCGAAGAGCGTGCTCTACACCGAGAACCTCTACGGGCAGGTCAAGAATGCAGAATGCTACTACGGCAAGGTCTGTTCCTCTTACACCAGCTACGCACTGCAGTGCGGGATTTGGTACGTCAGCAAGGTTCATGGCCCCCGATTTCGCGACGGTGTCAGTCTCGTGGCGTTGCAGTCGGCTCAGGCCGCGCAGCCCGGAGATGTGATTTACACTCCGCCGGCCAGCAAGAACGGAGGCTCGCACGTGGAATTGGTGACGGAAGTCGTCCGAAGCGAAGACGGCAAGGTGACGCACGTCCGAATTGAGGAAAGTCGCCCGCAAACGACAAGCAACACACTCAGAAGCGCGAAGGCATTTGACGAGCACCTCGCTTCCAGAAACCGAGAGCTCTACCGCATTGCGGATCTGGACGCTTGGCGCGGGAACAACAAGGCGGAAGCGTTTCTGTTCCCCAACTACGAGGACGACTCGGCGACGCCGCAAATCAATCGTGTCCTGCTGCTGGATCGTGGCGACTGGGTTCCCTATCACAAAGGGCAAGCGGTGAAAATCAACCTCATGGATCGTGACGACCAAGGGATTCGGACGCTGGTGATCAAACGAGACGGCGAGATCGTCGAAGAGATCAAGCATCCTGGGAAGGGGGTCCTGGAACGCTCATTCACGATCTGCGGCGATTACACGGCGCACTGCGTGATGAACGATGGTTCGCTAAGCCAGGCCTGCGAGTTCGCCGTCTGCGAACTCGACTTCACGCTACCGACCGCAAACGTTCTGCGAGCAACGTCATGGGAGCTTGCACTCACGTCGGACAACATGGATGCGATCATCGTGTACTTCAAGAACTCTGCCGACGGCCATGACGAACACAACGTGTTCATCTCCGAAGAAGATCGTCGGGCAGGAAAGGTGACGATCCCCGCCAGCGTGACACGGAACGCTAACAAAATGCAGGTCTGGCTGATCGGAGAAAACCAATACGGGCGACTTAAAAAACGTCGCGATCTCCAGGTGACCGACTGAGTGCTTGCCGTCGCCGCGAATTCGCTGTGCATTGCCCAAATGGACACACGCTTCGGGTTGGCAGTCAACTGATCGGCAACGAGTTTCCCTGTCCGAAATGCAACGTCGGCCGACTCGAATCTGATCAAGCGTGACGTCACCGTCAACGGGAACACATTAGAAGCTCAGGTCAAATACTCCCACTGGTACGACGAGACCGCGAAACGCTGGCTCAGTGATCGCTGGAAAGACGTTTGTCATAGATCAGATCGTACAGGTTCGCAGACAAATGGAACGACACTGCGATCCCGAACTGCTAAGCCAAATGCCGGTTGCTATTCACTGGGAGCCTGCCCCACGTGAAGCCGCTTGGTCCAGGCGGTGATTTGGTCGCGGACTTGGGCGGGGGCGGTGGAGCCGTAGCTGGTGAAGGCGGCGATCGCGTTTTGGGTGCCCAGGACGTCCCGGATCGATGCGTCCACCTCCGGGGCATGTAGCTGCATCGTCTCCAGCGGCAACTCGGCCAGCGGGACGTCGGCGGCCATCGCGGCGCCGACGATCGCGCCGACGGCGTGGTGCGCCGTCCGCTGCGGCATACCTTTCTTGATCAACCATTCCATCAATGTCGTCGCGTCCAAATAACCTTCTTCGATCCGCGCCGCAATGCGTTCACGCTGCAACACGCTGCCGGCGACGATTGGGATCGCCAACTCCAGCATCGCGATGATCGTGTCAAAGGAATCGAACAGCGGCGGCTTGTCTTCTTGCAAGTCGCGGTTGTAGGCCAGCGGCAGATTCTTGACCAGCAACATCAACGTCTGCAGATTGCCCATCACCCGCGCCGACTTGCCGCGGGTGAGTTCCAAGGTGTCCGGATTGACTTTCTGCGGCATGATGCTGCTGCCGGTGCAGAACTGTTGCGGGATTTTGATGAAGTTGTATTCGACGGTGCTCCACAAGATCCATTCTTCCGCCCAGCCGCTCAGGTGGGACGCGATCATGGACAGCACAAAGGCCGATTCGAGGATGAAGTCGCGGTCGCTGCTGGTATCCAGGCTGTTGGCGGTGACGCCGTCGAACTCGAGTGCCGCGGCGGTTTGTTCGCGATCGATGGGCAGCGTTGTCCCCGCGACGGCGGCGACGCCCAGCGGCGATTGATTGACACGACGACGGCAATCGGCGATTCGATCGCGATCGCGCTGAAATTTTTCGATGTAGGCCAACCAGTAGTGCGGCGCGAGCACCGGTTGGGCGCGTTGCAGGTGGGTGTAGGCCGGCAGGATGACGTCCATGTCCCCGTCGCATCGGCTGAGAAACGAACGCTGCAACGCCTCCAGCAAGCCGTCGACCTGGTCGAGTGCTTCGCGAATCCACATCCGCGCGTCGGTGCTGACCTGGTCGTTGCGGCTGCGGGCGGTGTGTAGTTTTCGGCCCACGTCCCCGATGCGGTCGATCAGCGCCGACTCGATGTGCATGTGAACATCTTCCAATTCCAGCCGGATCGGGAAGTCGCCGGATTCGAATTCCGATTCGATCTGCTTCAAAGTGTCGCCAATGGCGGTGAAATCTTTGTCGCTGATCAGTCCGACGGTGCGCAGCATGTCGGCGTGGGCGATCGAGCCCCGAATGTCTTGGCGGAACAAGCGGCGGTCGAAGCTGATGGATTCGGCGAACGATTCGAGTCGGGCATCGGTGCTGGCCTCGAAAACACCGCTGCGAGAGGGGCTATCCACGGTCTGGCTATCCAAAAAAGGTCGTGTGGGAGATAATCAGTGCTGCGGGACAGTATCGCGAAGTCCCGGGTCGATGACGACCCGGCGGACGGATGCGAATCGCCGTGTGATTTTCTCCCAAGGATTTTCTGATGCGTTGTATGCGTTCCACGTTCGTGCTGCTGTGTGTCTTGTGCTCACAGACACTCGCTTCACCGGCGGCCGACGCGGTCGATGTCTTGGCGTCCGCCGTGCTCGCGCCCGGCGACCAACTGTACGGCATCGCGACGATTGAGTTGCCGCTGGCCACCCCGATCATCGGCCAAGCCCCCCGGCCGTTGACCGTCAGCAGCGATTCGGGGCGGGTTTTCTATCCGGTCAGCGAAGACGTGGAGGCGCGGATCGTCCCCCCCTCGGAGCGACCGGTGCCGCAACCGGGCAACGGCCGATTGTTGGGCCGGCTGGGGAATCTGCTCCGCGAGATCACCGACAGGAACGCGCCGACCAGCCAGATCATCGCGCGGCGGGCGACGTTTTTGTTCAAGGGCGACGCGCCGCTGCGGGTCCGCGTGGCCGATGGCTTGGGTGACGTGGGCGTGTATGAATTAAAACCGACCCGCGACGCGACGGTGTATCGCGCAGCGTTGGCCCGCTGGTGGAACACGTATGCGGCCGATGCGAAAGAACAAATCGACGCCGGCGATTATCCGCCTTGGGTGGAGAGCTATCTGGTCGCCATGCTGAGCGGCAGGACAGACAACGCGTTGCCGACGTGGTTCACCGAAACCAAGGAGCAGGGCGATCCGTTGTGGGCGACGCTGGAGTACCTAGGCGGCGCCGAAACGGTCACGCAAGAAGTCTTTCGTCGCACCGCCGCAGGGCTGACCGATGTCAATCTGCCGGCCAAACAACGTCACGATGCCACGGCGATGGTGGCCCTGCCCGACGGCCCCCAATGGAAAGCCCCGACGCTGGGGCCGATCGATGACACCGTGGTCACCGAACCGATCGCGACACGCGTGCCGCCGGAGTGTTTTTACCTGCGGTTCGGACAGTTTTCCAACTACCTGTGGTTCCTGGATTTGGCCGAAGAGTACGGCGGCGACGTCGGCCGCATGATCAAACTGCGTGGGACGGAAGTTCAATCGACAGCGCAATTCCAGCGACAGATTTCGGTCAAGATCAACCAACTTTCCAGAACGCTGGGGCCAACGGTCGTGCTGGACCAGGCGGTGATCGGACGCGACTTGTTCACCAGCGACGGCTCGTCGATGGGCGTGATCCTGAAATCGGCCAACGCGTTTCTGTTGCGTTCGTCGCTGTCGTCGGATCGTTCCAACCGCGCCCGCGGCGACGAGGCGGTGACGTTGAAGACGGTCAAGATCGCCGGGCGCGACGTGTCGTTGCTGTCCAGCGCGGACAATTCGGTACGCTCGTTCCTGGCCGAGGACGACGGCTATTTCTTGATCACCAACAGCAAGACACTGGTGCGACGTTTCTTCGAAGTCGGCCAGAGCGGTGAATCACTCGCCGCGACAGACTCGTTTCGATTGTCACGGTCGCTGGTGCCGACCACACGCGACGACACCATCTTTGCGTACTTCTCGCCCGAAATGCTGCAAGGTTTGGTCTCGCCGCAATACTTGATTGAACTGCGTCGGCGGTCCAGGGCCGAAAGCGATGTCGCCCTGGTGCACCTGGCACGACTGGCCGCGACCGCAGAGGGAGCCACCGCGGAAGGCGATTGGGGATTGGGCGTCGAAGCGCTGATCGAAACGGGATTCCTGCCCCTGTCGTTCGGCAACCGCAGCGACGGCAGCGGCGTGATCTCCGTCGGCGACCAAGTGATCGACACGTTGCGCGGTGTCCGGGGAACGTTCGTGCCGATCGCGGACATCGAAATCGAATCGGTCACCCGACAGGAGTTTGATTGGTACACTCGGATCGCCAACGAATACAGCGAACGATTCCCGCAGATCGACCCGATCATCGTCGCGCTGCGTCGCGAAGACATCCCGGGCGACGACACACTCGAACGAATCTCGATTCATGCCGAGATCGCTCCGCTGACGCCGGAAAAGTACGGCAAGTGGGCCAAGCAACTCGGCCCGCCGACGTCGGTCGCGATGCGATTTGCCCCCGACGACATCGTCTCCGTCCAAGCTCATGTGGCCAGCGCGCAGATCGGCCCGCCGACTCACCTGTTCGCGGGCATCAAAGACACGTTTCCGCCGGCGCCGGACCAATTCGACGGAATCCTGAAGACGTACTGGGCGCTGCGTGAGTTGCCGGCGTATCTGGGCGCATGGCCACAACCGGGGGCGTTGGACCGATTACCGCTGGGGCTGGGGCGTGGTCGACCGGTCGGCCCCGGAATGTCCAAACTGCTCGGCGGCCTGTACCGATACAGCGGCGGTGGTTTCAGCGTGCTGTCGTTTCAGCCCGAGATTCTCAACGCCACGCTCCCGTTCCTGGAAGCGACCGACGTCGGGCAACCGGCGACGGCGCGCGGACGCATCGGCAGTTTGCTGGGCAGCCAACTCGAAGGCTGGGTCAACAACGAACTGTACCAAAACGCGGCCCAAGCCAGCCGGGCGGGGGCGGAGTTTTTAAATCTGTTCTCCGAGCAACTGCACGTCGGTCCCGACGAGGCGATCGAGCAAGTCACCTTGGTGCTGGGCGTGCCGCTGCAATGCCCGTTGGGCGGCCGGTACGAGTATGACCCGATCGAAAAACGTTGGCGGAGCACGGCGTGGGGCGGCAACGAACCGCTGGCAACACCGCCGGCCGATTACGTCGCGCCGTTGTTGAATTGGTTCCGCGGCGGACGGTTCACGATGACGCAGTATTCCGACCGCCTGGTCGCCGACGTGGAGATCACCGTCGCGCGGGGACTGGGTACCGAGTAGGTCACGCTGTGCGTGACGATTGGTATGCACAGCATACCCAACACATCAGACTACTGGCTGAGCATGTTGCGATACATGCTGATGCCGGCCGGTCCGACGAGGACGACGAAGATACCGGGGAAGATGAACAAGACGAGCGGGAAGATCATTTTCACCGCGGTCTTGGCCGCTTTTTCTTCGGCGATCTGACGTCGTCGCGTCCGCATGGCGTCACTTTGGACCCGCAGCGCGGCGGCGATAGAGGACCCGAATTTATCGGCTTGGATCAAGATCGACGCGAGTTGTTTCAAGTCATCGACGCCGCTGCGAAAGCCGAGTGCTTGGAGTACTTCGCTACGTGATCGCCCGAGCTGAAGTTGCTTGTTCGCGATTCCAAATTCTTCGCCGATCTCCTTGTGGCTCTTTTCCATTTCGTCGGCGACTTTCCTGAGCGCCTGGTCCATCCCCAGACCGGCTTCGACACAGACGACCATCAAGTCGAGTGCGTCGGGCAGGCCGAGGAAGATTTTTTCCATCCGCTTTTTGGCCATCATTCCGAGCGCGAATTTCGGGATCATGAAACCGATGATCAGCCCACCGCCGACTTTGATGATCATGTCCTGGCCGAAGCCGTTGGCGAACAACCCGTAGGCGCTACCGATGAACAGTCCGAGCGCGGAAGCACCGAGCTGGATGGTTTTGTAGACGACCGGTGCGGCTTCGCGTCGGAAGCCGGCGTTCATCAAGATTTCGCGGAGCTGGCCCATCTCCTTTTCGTTTCCGCTGACCTTACCCGCCAGCGGCGTGGCCGCTTTTTCCAGGTAAGCGGTCAGGGCTTCGTTCTTTTTGCTGGCGGTGTCATCGCCCGCGGCGGCAGACGCTTGGCCGGCGCGACGCTTTCGCATCATGTCCAAACGTGCCTCGGCGCGAGGCTTGTCGTCTCCGGAGACGCGTGCCAAGACGAACCACATGCCCACGGTCACGAACAGAAAGATCGCACCGGCGGTGACGTAGATGGGATTGAACGAAAGGGCTAGCAGAAGGGTCATCGTAAGGATCCGGTTGGCCGGTAAAAGACGGGTCTGACGGTGAAGGGTGGGATTCGGGTTAGACTTTGATCGTGATGATCTTTTTGATCACCAGGGCACCGATGATCTGGGTGATCAACCCGAATCCGAGCATGTAGCGACCGATCTCGTCGGTGAACAACATCATCACGTATTCTCTGTTCAAATAAAGCATGACAATGAACAGCACCGGTGGCAGGGCCAGCAAAACGGCACCACTCATTCGGCCTTCGCCGGTCAACGCCTGGATCTGGCCGAGGATCTGCAATCGCTCGCGAATCAGGTGTCCGATCTTGTCCAGAATTTCGGCCAAGTCACCACCGGTTTGCCGCTGCAGCACGACGGCGGTGGCGAAGAACCGGAGGTCCATGTTGGGGACGCGGTCGGCCATGTCTTCGATCGCTTCATCGAGCGGGATGCCCAGGTTTTGCTCTTCGAATGCTCGTCCGAATTCGCGTGCCAACGGGTCTTCCATCTCTTTGGATACCAGACCGAAACCGGCATTGAGCGAGTGACCGGCACGCAGCGAGCGACCGAGCAGCTCGAGGGCTTCGGGCATCTGCTTGCCGAACTTGGAAAGTCGACGTTTTCGCTTGACCATCAACCAACCGACCGGGACGAGCGCAAAGATCGGGCCGACGAAGATAGCCAACAGTTTGAACGGACTGGCGATGCACAAGGCGACGCCGGCACCGAAGGCGCCCAAACAGATCATGGCGAATTGTGCTGGTGGCATCCGCACGTCAGCCTGGTCCAGATACTCGCCCAGACCGGGCAGGCTCTTCATGATGCTGCCGATGACCCCGGAGGCATCTTCGAAGCCGCCCTCCATCAGCAACGAACCGGTTTCTTCGGCTTGCTTCCCGCCGCTGACACGACGGCGCGACGCGATTTGCGCGAGTCGGTCTTCGGTCGCGGTATTGTCACCGCCGGGAACAAGCATGTTGGCAGCAAGTGCCACCAAGGAGGCGACAAAGATGCCGACGGCGATGATGATGACGGTACCGGTCATGTCAAATCAGGTCGTTGAGGTTGAGAGGAGTCGTTGAGTCGTAATCGGGTCAGGTCGTGGGAGCGGGCCGCCCTACGCTTGCATCATGGTTCGCTCACGGAACGCACTGGATGGCAACCGCACGCCGGCGGCTTCCAGTTTGTCCATGAAGGTCGGTCGGACGCCGGAACATTCGAAGGTTCCGTAAGCCTTGCCGTCTTCCCCAATGCCTTTCTGATTGAACTTGTAGATGTCTTGCAACACGATGGTGTCTTGTTCCATCCCGACCACTTCGGTGATCGCGGTGACACGTCGGGGTCCGCCCTGCAAGCGGTTGGCTTGGATCAGCACATCGACCGCACCGGCGATCTGTTGCCGGATCGCTTTGACGGGCAGCTCGAAGCCGGCCATCATGACCATCGTTTCCAGACGGGCGATGGCGTCGCGAGGCGTGTTGGCGTGCAGCGTGGTCAACGAGCCGTCGTGACCGGTGTTCATCGCCTGCAACATGTCCAGTGTTTCACCGCCACGACATTCCCCGATGATGATCCGTTCGGGACGCATCCGCAGGGCGTTCTTGACCAAGTCGGTGGCAGTCACGGCACCGTTGCCTTCGATGTTGGGCGGACGTGTTTCCAGCCGCACGACATGGTCTTGCTGCAACTGCAATTCCGCCGCGTCTTCGATCGTCACGATCCGGTCGCTGTGACCGATGAAGGACGAAAGCGTGTTGAGCAATGTGGTTTTACCCGAACCGGTACCGCCGGCGATGATGCAATTGAGCCGGGCTTTGATGCAACCTTCCAGCAACATCACCATTTCCGGGGTGAAGGCTTTGTAGTTGAGCAGGTCTTCCAGCTTCAACGGGTTGCTGCCGAAACGTCGAATACTGACCGCCGCTCCGTCCAGGGCGAGCGGCGGAATGATCGCGTTGACCCGTGAACCATCTTCCAAACGCGCGTCCACCATCGGGCAGGTTTCATCGACGCGACGTCCGACCTTGCTGACGATCCGGTCGATGATTTGCAACAGGTGCTTGCCGTCGCGGAACTCCACGTCGGTCTTCTGCATCTGGCCGCCCTTTTCGACGTAGATACTTTTGGGACCGTTGATCAAAATATCGCTGACCTTGGGGTCTTTGAGGATCAATTCCAGCGGCCCGAGCCCGAAGGTTTCGTCCAGCACCTCGTCGACGATGCGTTCGCGTTCTTGACGATTGAGCAGGGCATCATCGGCATCACAAAGGTGTTCGATGACGACGCGGATTTCGCGACGCAACGCATCACCCTTCATGTCACCGACGCGTGACAGGTCGAGCTTGTCGACCAACTTGCCGTGAATCCGAGTCTTGATTTCTTCGAATTGATCTTGGCGACTATCCGCTTTGCCGGGCATTGATCGAGTTGCCATATCTGTAGTCTCGTCCTTAGGATTGCGCGATCGCGAGGTGCGGGGTGGATGAAATCGTGTTGCCTCGCCGTGTTGGCAGGCAGACCGGCCAACTGTCCCGTGCGAGTCGTTTGGTTTGTGCGGGTCATCCGGGCCAGCAACCTCGGCAAAGACCGCCGAACGCTGGATGCGGGAATGAACCCTGGAAAAACATAGGATGCAAAACCGCGACATCGGCAATCCGATTTGATTTTCTTGCCGGCAACCAAACGGCCTGTCGGCAAGCAGTGGACGGACCGAGACGGACCAAACGTGTCCCCGGCGGCTCAAGAATTCGCGCATGACAGCCACCACCGAACCAACCCAACTGCGGACCGAACCCCCGTCCCCTCCAACCGCGCCACCGTCGATCGAACGCTGTGACGCCTTGATCGTCTCGCTGACCTCGCAACGTTTCGTGATCGTGCGTCGCGGGGACAAGATCCGCCTCTGGTCGGCCGAACAACTCTGCCGGCCGATCCGAGCGCTACGGCCAGGCGAGCGGGTGTATCACAACGGACGGCTCGAGACGGTCCGTGCGATCACGGTGTACTGACCGGACGGGCGTGCGTCTGGGGCGCGGGGAATGGCGGCTGGTTCCACCGACACAGCAGGGTATCGCGCTTGATGAGACGAATGGGACCCACGAGACGTAGGTGACATCTCTGTCCTGTCGGAAGGTTGCTCCATCGGGCGAGGTCCATGCGAAAGCAGCCGCACCACCCTTCACCCTTCACCCTTCCGCCGGGAAGCATGACGCGTTGTCCCGTTTCGTGGCTCTGGCGGGCCGCTTGAACCACGGCGGCGGCTTCGTAGGCATCGACCAGACCGCCCAGATCACGGACCAAACTGGTCACACTGCGATGAAACTGACGCAGCATGCGTTCGCCGACCGGCGATTCGGTCTCCAGCGATTCGACATGGCGGCCGGCATCATCGAACCACACCAGGCTGCTGGGCAGATCGATGAAGGCGACACCGTTTTCGCACTGGATCTTCATCGCCGCCGGCGACCGAAAGCTGGCCGCTTCTTTCCAACGACTCGGCAGCGTGCCGTCGGTGGCGATCTCCGCGATCACGCCTTGATCGGGCGAGCAGTCGTATTGAAGCATCAGCGATTGGAACGTGTTGACCTCGCAGACCGAGGTGACACAGTGCGGGGTTTTGCCGACGACATACCGGCACCAATCGACCAACTCGACCAATTCCGAATCGTCGGTGCGACAGGCCGTCGGCCCGGCGTCGCCGGGTGTCCGGTCGCTGATCGATTGACGATGCACGCGGATCAGCCGTGGCGGGCCCAGGCGTGTCGCGATCAACTCTTTCAGACGCAGCGTCGCCGGGGCGAATCGACGCGGCAATTCGGCCATGAACGAAACACCGCTTTGCTCGATCGCCCGCAGCACCGCGTTTTGACGATGCGGATCAAAGTCCAGGCCGGCGGCCCAGTAGACCGCCTTGCCCGCCTGGCAGGCCGCCAGCGCCGGCAGCCAGCCCAACCAACACTGTTTCAAAATCAACACCGCGTCGATGTCGCAGCGGTAGACCAGACTGCGATAGCCGTCGATCGGGTCCGCCTGGAACTCGGCGGCGGTGGATTCGGCTAATTTTGAAATCGTGCTGTAGACCGCACGGACATCGAACCGATCGTCCAGCATGCGGAGCGCCGGCCGGTAGCGTGTTTGCCACAGATCACCCAGCCCGATCAGTCCAATTCGAAGCTTCATCAGGTCGACGTCTCAAACGCGGCGGTTTCGTGCGGAAATCGGGATCGCCGTGCGCCGCACCGTTTGGCAATGAATCGTCCGGCAACAATTCCGTCGGCGATGATTCGTTCGGCGATGATTCGTTCGGCGATGAACAGGTTTTGCAAACAACGGCTTCCAACGGGGATTTCCAAACAAGGGCGTGCATCGTTCCGTTCTTGCGACAAATGCACTTGCGTACACCTGTCATTTCAACCGGTCGATCTTCTGATTGGCACGCCCCAACTTGTTATCTAACAGCAGCTTAGCGACTGGGCGACGAATTGGCTCTCGGGTGCTTCAATTTAGCACGCCGATCCGCAATTTGATAATCACAGAAATCTAGCCAGCACGGCTTGAAGCCGAACCGGGCAGCCATATACTCCGCCCAGTCTACCCGGACCCTGCCTTCGGAAGCCTTTCACCAGGCGTTCCAGAATGGTTCTGGGGAGGACGAAGGCGAGAATTCGTTTGTGAAAGACGATCTCACCTTAGGGACGATTGTTGGCCAGTTGGGCGCCGATCGAGACGGCGAGCCGGATCGATGCGGAAACCCGCCGGATTGACCAACAACGGGAAAACTAGCCCTCGGCGGTTCCTCGTCTGAATGAATCGACATCTTTTCATCGCTGTTCATTCAAATCACCGACATTGTGTCGCCATCGCCGAACGGTCATTTTGCTTGAAAAAAGGAGCTAGGAATGGTTTCGTTGCTGTTAGCTGTAGTGCTTGGTAGTGTCACGTCGGCGTCGCTGAAAACCGATTACGCCGAGGCCTACCGAGAATCGGTAGCACAGGACAAGCCGTTGATGGTCGTCGTGGGAGCACCCTGGTGCCCGGCCTGCAACGTGCTGAAACAGACCACCTTGGAGCCGATGGCCCAAACCGGAGAGTTGGACGAAGTGAGCGTTGCGGTGTTGGATCGCGATGCGAACCCCGAGTTGGTCAAGCAGTTGACCAAGGGCGAGCGAATGCTTCCCCAGATCATCATGTTCACCCGCACCGGCGGGGGAGAGTGGAAGCGTCATCAATTGAAAGGCTATCAAACCCAGCAACCGGTCCGCAATCTGATTCGTTCGGCCGTTTCATTGGGACGCGGTTGAACGCTGCCAGGCATTGATTCCCTGCGTTTCACCAGGTGTTAGCGGCAGGGCGCGAGCCCTCCGGTTCCTCATCGTTACCGAAACACCGGAGGGCTTGCGCCCTACCGCTAACCATTGCTTCACAGCGTTACGCGGTTGGCGGATTCCGCGGGGACGCCCCCCTTTCAGCCCCCCCAGTGCATTTCGCCGGTGAACCAGTGCACTCCGGCGGTGAAGTCGAGCGACTCCGCCTACCTGAAATGCGTCGCGGGCCGTTATGATTTGGCTTGGCCCGCGACCGTTTCTCGCGGGCGAAGTTTTCGATTCTGACGTGCTAGCCAACCATGACGATTCCCGAACACCTCCAGCACCTGATTCGCTCCGATGAGCCCCTCGCCCCCTTGGTCTGGCTCGGGATCGGCGGTCCGGCTCATTTCTTCGCCGAACCGGTCGACGCTGAGCAGATCGTCCAGGTGGTCACGTGGGCCGCGGAAAACGACTTGCCGACCCGTGTGCTGGGTTCGGGCAGCAATCTGCTGGTGCGTGAATCGGGCTTTGACGGTCTGGTCATCACCCTGGGTGCCGCCGCGACCAGCGCGTTGTCGATCGACGGAGATCGGCTGACCGCGGGCGCCGGAGGCAAGCTTTCGCATGCGGTGGTCAAAGCCGTCGGCGGCGGGCTGGGCGGACTGGAACACCTGGTCGGCATCCCCGGCACCGTGGGTGCGGCGGTCGTCGGCAACGTTTCCAGCGGGGGCCGCGACATCGGTTCGGCCGTCGAACGGGTGCGGGTGCTGCAGCCCGACGGCACGATCAAGCAGTTCGATCAGGACGAGGTCGGGTTCACGTACCGCAAGACGGCGCTGGACGGTTTGACGATCGTCGAAGTGGACTTCAAGCTCGAGGCCGCTGACCCGGTCGCGTTGACCAAACGGCTGCAAAAACTGTGGATCGCCCGCAATGCCGCTCGACCGGCAGAAATCGAGCGGATCGCGATGCCGTTTATCGACCCCGACAGCATGCCGGCGCGAGAATTGATCCAAAGCGTCGGGCTTGCCGGGATGCGCGAGGGCAATGTGGCGCTCGATTCGGCTCGCCCCCACTACCTGGTCGCCCATACCGGGGCGACCAGCGACGAGTGCTTGAAATTGATCGACCGGGTTCGGGAACAGGTCTTGCTGCAAACCGGGATCGACTTGCAGCTGAATCTTCAGATTTGGTAAGTCTGGGGGGACGTGCTGCGTGGCCGATCGGAATCGGCCGGCAACGGCGTGCTTTATCCAGGGAAGGTGCGGCCAGATGGCCAAGCAAAGCGAGCAAACCGATCATCGCCCGATCCGCAGCATTCTGCGCCGATTGATTCTGGCGCCGGCGGCCTGGTCGTTGATTTGGCCGATGCTGTTGTTGATCGGCTCGTACCTCGCCTATTCACGCTGGTATGCCGAGCATTTCGCCCAGGCCTACGGAAGCGTGGATCCGCAATCGATCACGATTTCCCCGCCGCATGAGTACGTGCGGACCGATTTGGTGGCAGAGGTCTATGACGAAACACGGTTGACGGAATTGTCGCCGGCCGATCGCAGCGTGACCGCGAAACTGGCCTCGGCCTTTGCCAGCCACCCCTGGGTCAAGCATGTCCATCGAGTTCGAAAACTGCCGTCGGGCAAGTTCGAACTGGACTTGGATTACCGCCAACCGGTGGCGGCGTTTCATGTCACCGGAGGCGAGAAATGGAAACAGATGATCGCCGAGCACCTTAAAAGTCTCGGCTATCCGGTCTCGGATGTGAACGGCTATCTGCCGCTCGATGGCGAGGGGATGCTGCTGCCGACCGCCGGATTGACGTACGACGATGCGATGGAGTTGATTCACATCGAAGTCTGGGAGCTGTACCCGACCGGCAACGAGGGCACGCCGTTTGGCGACCGCCGCGTGGAGTCGGCGGCGTTGTTGGCCAAGCTGCTTGCAGCCGTCCGCGATCAAATTCGGATCGCCAAAATCACCGTCAGCGGAGACTCACGGCTGAATCTGGTGCCCCAATTGGAAATCATCACCGGCGACAACACCCACCTGTTTTGGGGCAGCCCGCCGGGCATGGAACAACCACGTGAACGTGACGCACGGGCGAAGCTGACGGACCTATTGAGCGGGAACTACGTCCCCGGCGGCGACCTCAGCATCGCCGCAAGCAAGTCACCGCCGCTGCGCTAGTGCTTTGTTCCAGTTCAATTTAGTCGGGTGCTGAGTCAATGGTGAGCCGCCGGCCGTAAGGCCTCGGGCTGGCGTCGCGGTGCCCGGCCGCTGACGCGTCGCGGCTCACAAAAACGACAGACCGCGAGCCGTCCGATCTAACCCTAGTTTTCAATTGGAATCAAACATTAGAGCGTCTTCAGGAACCTGAGCCCGAACTGGCCATAGTCGAGTCCATCGACGTCGCCATCCCGATCGGCGTCAAATTGCTCGTTGAAATCCGGCGAGGAGTTGGGCCGCAGGAACGACAATCCGAAGCGTCCGTAATCTTGGCCGTCCACATCACGATCGCCATCGGAATCACCGAACAGGCGAAAGAACGCGTCGGCACGATCGACCGCCCCGGCGTCGCTGCCGAACAACAGATCGTTGCGCATCGGATAGGGCTCGACGGCCAGGGACATCGCCGCGAACGATCGCACGCGGAGTTCATAGTTACCGTCGTCGAGAACGACGGGGACGCCGGCGGCGTCTTCGAGGGTCAGCATGACTTCGGTGCGACCGTTGAAATCCTCCGGCGTCGCTTGGATCGATTCGACCGACTGGCCGGTGGTGACGTTTCGAATTTCAAAGGCCTCCGAGAGCGATTGGTGGTCGACGCGTTGGTTGTAGACGACCGTGACCGAATCGAGTTGGCTGCGTGATCCGGCACCCTGGTTGACCTCGACCCGCTCGACGCGGAGATCCGTCGCCAGTCCGGACACGGGAACGCTGAACATCGACTCATTGGCATCATTGCTGGAGACCATGATCGTGGCGTTTCGCCGTCCGGCGGCGGTCGGATCGAACGTGGCGTCGAACGTCGTCCAATCGCCCGGTCCGATCAAGACATCGGGGTACCGGGTGATCGAAAAGTCTCCGCTGTGGGTTCCGAAGATCCCGAGTGACGACAGGTACAGATCCATGCCACCGTTGTTTTCGATCATGAACGTTTGCGTGTGAGAGTCGGCTTGGACATCGACCAATCCCATGTCGGTCCCGTTGTCGATCATCGGCGGGGCACCGTCGACGATCGATAATCCCTGATTGCCGCGCAACGTGATTTCAGCAAGGACAGGATCATCGTTGATGATCTGGCCGTCGGCGGCCGGCGCGCCCGGGTCGACTTGATAGGTTCCGCCGGTCGGCACGTACAACTCGATGGTGTAGGATTCGTCAGGCTCCGAATCGGCGTCACCGCGAATCTCGATTTCCAGTGACTGGGACGTCTCACCGATCTCAAAGAACACCGATCCGGATGCGGGGGAAACGAAATCTTGAAGATCAGCCGACGTCGCGCTGCCGGCGGGGAAGATGCGTCGCCAATGGACCTCGTGGGCTCGCGTCGGCAGTCCGGTGCGTTGGACGGTGAACCGGTGCGTCGAACCGCTCCCGGCATCCCCTTCGTTGGCGATCGTCGCGGTCGCTTCGATGGAATAGATCGACACGATTTCTTCGACCTCCATGGCGGCAACGCGATCGGCCACGGCATACGTTGCCGCGTCCACGATGTGCACTTCAAAGAACTCGGGGCCTTCGCTGGTTGCGTCGTCGACGACCGGGATCAGCAACGTCCCACTGCCGTTGAGCATCGAAACGGTTTGCCGCAGCGGTCCACCGAAATCGGCGGGCTCGGTCGAATTGGGGGCCGGCTGGCCCGGCGCCGATTGACGCACCGAGCGGACTTCGACGATCACATCGCCGTCGCCGCCAGCGCTGTTGGTGAGTGTGAACTCCGCCTGTTCACCCTCGGCAACCGCTGCCGAGGTGGCGGTGATCGAGACCGATGCGACGCCGGGGTCGACGATCGTTCCGCTGATCCGATACTGTCCCAAGCTGCCGTAGTCGCTGTAACCGAGCGGGCTGGCCACGGTGTACGGCGCCGGCGTCGGCTCGACCACGGCGTCCCGTGCGGCGTCGTAGGTTCCGTCACGGGGGACGCCGTCGATCTTGAGGAAGTAATCACCTGCGGCAAGCGGAATGTCTAGCAGGGAAGCCGACAGCGATGTTTGGGGATTGGAATCGACGAGAAAGGTGCCCGAGGAATCGTACAGTCCCGCCCACACATCGAGGTTCGGTTTGTAATCGAGCACATCGATCTGCAGCGAGACGTTGCCACCACCGGTGGAGAATTGAAACCAATCGACGTCGTCGTTTCGTTCGATGATGCCGAACGCATCGACAGCGATCGAACCGGATTCGCGGAGCGGCGAAGCGGAGGAAGGATCGTTGGCGTGGTCGTCCGCGGTGTAAGGGAAATTTGAACTGCGGGTGATCCGTTGCAAGTCATCTTCGTCGGTCAGGCTGGCGTTGTAGTAGTCGCCGGCGCTCCACTGGGTGACCTGTTTGCTGAACGGCGATCCCATGATCGGCCCCCATCCGGTGGATCCGCTGCCGTGACCGCTGTAGTACGTTCTGCTGCCGGCCCCGTCGTGATGCAAACCCAGTTGGTGGCCGACTTCGTGGCTGGCCGTTTCGCTGCCCGTATTGAGTCCGTTGTTGTAGACCAGCGCGGGTTCGTCTTGTCGATCATCGAAGGAGCCCAGGTAGGCGTGACCGCCGCAACTGCAATCGGCAAAGGTGTCCTTCGTCATCACCACGCGTGTGCCCCAGCGGGTGTCCTGGCTGCCGTTGTAGCGAAGATCATCCAGATCGCCGGGTTCTTGCGTGGTGACGTTGACGTCGAACGGCGCGAAATCCTCGGCGACGATTTGCCAAATTTGCTGAATCAATTCCAGCCGTGCGGCGGAAAAGTCTGCTCCCGTTCCGCCCCAATAGTTCGGATGTTCGATGACCGACAGTCCGTAACCCGTGTTCCAGCTCGTGTCGGTCGTGGTGTGTCCGTCGAAGTCCAGGTAGATCGTGAAATTGGAATCCGGCCGACTGTGCAGCGTGAACGTCTCGTCCAAGGAAACCAGAGCGGACTCGCTGAGGCCGTCGTCGGCCTCGTCGGCGGCCACGGGGAAGTCGCCGTCGGGAATTGCATTGCCGGAACGTTCACCGACCAGCGGCGCGATGCCCTGGATCGGCGGGACCGGGCGACCGGGAGCCAGCGGGCCATAAAATCGCTCGATCAACCGGGCGTCGGTTTCGTAATCGCCCAGCGGGCCATCGCCAGCAGAATCCAGTCGGGCCGCCAACAGGCGACGCGATTCCAATCTCTGGTAGCTCAGGCGGCTCATGCAACCTTTGTGGGCCCGGCGCATCGTGGTTGATGATTTCGTGCGTGCGAATGACAAGTGGACATGCAGATTCCTGGTCGCGGACCGCGTCGCATTCGGCTAGCTTTGCAGGAAACCACGCACGTGCAAGCGCCCGAAAAAAACAGCGTGAACCGTTTCACAACCCCTTTAAAGTAATGCCTTTCCGGTGCCAAATGGTCATTTGTCTTGTCACCGGCGGTCTAAAACGCCGAAACGTGACAATCGGCCGTCGGCCCCCCCGTGCATCGCCATCCGTCTGCCCGTGGCATTGTTGGGGACGGGTGCGGCGAAATGACGTTTTTGTCCCCCTTTTTTCCCGAATCTAAAATCGCCCCATGTCGCTTTCTGTCGCCCTGATCGGCGCCACCGGATACACCGGATTGGAAGTCGCCCGATTGCTCACCCATCACCCCCACGCCGAACTGGCCATCGCGACGGCTCGGGCAGAAGCGGGCAACCCGATCGCTTCGGTGCATCCTTCGTTGGCCGGGCGTCTGGATCTGAAACTGGAAGAATTGGACCCGGTTCGGATCGGCAAACGCTGTGACGTCGCGATGTGCTGTCTGCCCCATGCGGCGTCGGCCGAGACCGTCAAGCAGCTGGTCGATGTGGGCGTCCGCGTGATCGATTTCAGCGCCGATTTCCGACTCTCCTCGCTGTCCGTTTACGAATCGTGGTACGGCGTGAAACACCCCTGGCCGGAGCGGGTGGGCAAGACGGTTTATGGATTACCGGAATTTTTTGCCGAGCAGATCGCGGGTGCGGATGTGGTGGCCAACCCGGGGTGTTACCCGACCAGCGCGATTCTGCCGTTGGCCCCGTTGATTCGCGAGGGACTGATCCGCGGCGACGACATCATCATTGACAGCAAAAGCGGGGTCAGCGGCGCCGGTCGCAGCGCGAAGGTCGGGACACTGTACTGCGAAACGAACGAATCGATCGCCGCCTACGCGGTCGGCTGTCATCGTCACCAACCGGAGATCGAGGATCTGGTGGGGCGGATTGCAGGGCACGAAATCGAAGTGTTGTTCACGCCGCACCTGACCCCGATGAGTCGCGGCATTCTGTCGACAATTTACGTCCGTCCATCGGAGGGGTTGGCGGCTGAATCGGCGGGCGGTTCGACCGCGGGTGGACCGACCGACGCTGCGGTTGACCGGGTCATGCAGTGTTGGCGCGATTGTTACGCCGACAGTCCCTTCGTGACCCCCGTGGATCATCTGCCCGCCACCGCACACGTGGCGGGAACGAACTATGTTCAGATGTCGGTGCGTCGCTCGGGCGAGCGGTTGGTGCTGTTGTCGGCGATTGATAATCTGTCCAAGGGCGCCAGCGGCGCTGCGGTACAGAACATGAACGTGATGTTCGGATATGACCAACAATCCGGTCTAGGCTAGATCAGCAATGCGAGAACCCTACGGCGAACAGCCGCCCAATCCTTACGCCGTCGACCCCGCGCCCGTGGAGGCTTCCGCGGGGGAACCATCGCTCGGAGAGCACGCGCCAAGGGAGTCCGCGTTTGGGGAGTCGCCGGGCGCGGCTGGACGAGAGGATTCGCCGCCATCGCCGGCCGACCGGGATCGACCGCGGATCTGGCCCTCGTTGTTGCTGCCGTTGATTTCGCTGGTCACGTTTCTGCTGTCCAGTCTGGTGATGATGGTGGTGGCGTTTTATGTCGTCCACGGCGAGTTCAGTCCCCGGATGATGGTCAGTGCCGAGGCGATGCAAACGGTGTCCGCGTCCCGCGTCGGATTGCTGTTGTTGGTCGTCGCGCCGCAGCTGGCGTTGGTTCTGCCGACGTTGATCGCCGCTGCGTTATCGCCGGTCGGTTTTTCTAAGCGATTGTCGCTGGTCCGCGGACACTGGCCGCTATGGGCTTGGGTTGCCGCGGCGTTGACGACGCCGCTGATCGGATTTATCTCGTCGATCGCGGTCGGTTCTCTGATGGAAGAGAGCGAAAGCCTGAAGATGATGTCTGATATTTTTCGCGGGCACGGAGAAACGGGATTTTTGATCCCGCTGGCGATCTTGATCGGCGCGACCCCGGCGTTCTGCGAGGAGTTTTTGTTTCGCGGCTATGTGCAAACGCGGCTGAACCGTCGTATCGGACCGGCGCTGGGGATTTTTCTCTCCTCGGCATTGTTCGCCGTTTTCCACATGGATTTGATTCACATCATCGCCGTGTTTCCGTTGGGCGTGTATCTGGGCGTGATCGCCTGGCGAAGCGCCTCGTTGATCCCGGCCATGCTCGGTCACTTCGTCAACAATTCGATCAGCGTGTTTGCGGTCGTGCTGGGGCCGGAGACTCAGGACCAGGACCCGTCGCCTGAAATGGCGCTGTTTCTGTTGATGGTGATCGGCTTGGGGCTGCTCGGAGCCCTGTTGACCGCGGTTGCGATGTGGCGTCTGCCCGTTCCACCGCCGGTGCGGCTGACGCCCGAACCGGCCGTTTCGTAACGGGCGGGGAACGACGGTTCCAGCACCTGGCGTCAGCCCAATGCCATCGACTTTCGCTCTAAAGGTGTTAGCGGAACGGCGCGAGCCGTCCGGTCGCGCTTCAAAAACACCGTGAAAGATCGGAGGGCTCGCGCCCTACCGCTAACAAAAACACCCCGCAAGGTGTTAGCGGAACGGCGCGAGCCGTCCGGTCGCGCTTCAAAAACACCGTGAAAGATCGGAGGGCTCGCGCCCTACCGCTAACAAAAACACCCCGCAAGGTGTTAGCGGAACGGC
>NZ_JANZKV010000015.1 GCF_025060895.1 Stieleria sedimenti
AAGACCGTCGCTCCGGGCCTGAAATCCGTCCTCTTACTCAGCATCACGGTACTCTTGTTCGATCGGCGGTTCGCGAGACGCTTGATCACGTCGTGCAAACGATTGACTCACCAACGAAACATCGGCCAGGGGCCGGTCGTCGTGGTCATCGGCGGGACGGCGACGTAGCCGTCGCTGCGGCCGAGCGCGACGAGGTCGCCGGATCCCTTGGCGGAGACGAGTTCGGCAGCACCGGTGTCCGTCATCCGTACCAGCAACATGGTGTGCAGTGGAATCGCTTTTTTGGGCGGCTGGACGAGTGTCACCATCGATGGCTTGTCCGGCCATGATGGTTTGCCGGCGATGCGGCGCAGCAAGGGCATCAAGAAGCGGTGGCAGTTGATCGTGGCACTGACCGGATTGCCGGGTAGCCCGAGAACAAGTTTGCCGTCCTTCGTCGCGGCTCCCAAAATCGGTTTGCCGGGGCGGATCGGCAGCCCGTGAAAGACGATCTCGGCGCCGAGATGCTCGATCGTGTCGGGCACGTAGTCGTAGTCCCCCATCGACACGCCGCCGGTCAGGACCACCACGTCGCAAGCGGCAATCGCGGCGTCGAGCGATTGCCGCAACGAATCACGATCGTCCTTGACGTGTTCGACGATTTCCAAGATCGCCGACGGGTACTGGCCAAGCATCGCTTCAACGGCGGCGCGATTGCTGTTTCGCAATTGCCAAGGTTCCAGTGCTGGCGTCGCCGGATCGACGACTTCATCACCGGTCGTCAGCACGGCGACTTTGACGCGGCGGTAACAGACTGGCGTTGTGCAGCCAAAGTTCGCCAATGCTGCGACGACGGCCGGTGTGACTTCGGTCCCGATGTCCAAGACGTTTGAGCCGGCCGGTGCGTTTTCACCGCGGCGTCGAATGTGGCTTCCGGAGACCGTCGATTCGATCGCCGCCGGCAAGAAGCGAATCGATGCGTCAAGTTCCTCGGTGTCTTCGCGTTTGACCACGGCCTGGCAACCGTCGGGAATGATCGCGCCGGTGAAGATGCGTACGACTTGCCCCTCGACCATCGCTGGCGGTGCGGCTCCGGCTTGGCTGATCCCGCTGACCGGAACCACCGAGTCGGATTGCAAATCGGACATCCGGATCGCGTAGCCATCCATCGCCGAGACATCCGCCGCCGGACTGTCACGATCGGCCACGATGGATTCCGCGATGATTCGCCCGACGGGTTCGGCGACCGGCTCGGTTTCGCCAACGACCGACAGTCGCTCGGCCAAGGCCGCGATCGCCGCGTCCGGGTCGGAGTATTGAAAAGGCTGTTTCATGGCTTGGGTGGATGGAGGTTGAGATCGGAAGGCGTGTTGATGTTGTGGCAAGATGCCGCCGAAAGTGGGACGGTGATGATCGGCAATGATCGCAGCAGTCGTCGTGGGCTGTATTGTCCAGCATCGATCGACGTACCGATGATGTCGACAAGCGTGACGGGATAAATCGCAATCAATGGTTCGATGTGCCCGCCCGTTTGATCCGAAACGGCGCACACGACTTGTTCGCGATGGTTGGCGTAAACATCGATCAGCGTTTGCAGATCAGTGGATGTGAGAGAGGGCGTGTCGACCGGAGTGAAGACGCAGGCATCGAAGCCGTGTTCCACCGCGAAGGATAACGACGCATGGATGCCGGAGATCGGACCGTGGGAATCGGGCGGGTCGGGGATGCGTTGAACGTCAATGTCACGTTCTGGAGACGAGGAAACGCAGACGGTTTGGCAGTGTGCTTGCAGTCGACGGCAGGCGTGGTCAAGAAACGTTTGCCCTTGTCGCGTCGTCAACGCCGCTTTGTCGCGTCCCATGCGTTTGGACGCGCCGCCGCAAAGGACGACGCCGAGCAGTTTGGGAGCGTGGAGCGGCATGGGCAGCAAGCGAAGTGGTGCATCGAGGATGTGAAATCACCCTCCCGCACAGAGGTCGAGCGGTTTTTTAGTCGTTGATATGATAGGGTTTTGTCACTCTCCCCCTGGGAGAGTCGAGCGTAGCGAGGAGAGGGTTTGCGTTGGTGCTTGGGTCGCCCAGCAAGAGTGAAGTGAACGCCGCGATTCACCGTTCGACCTCCCCTCGCTTCGCTCGACCCTCCTGCCAGGAAGGTGACTCGATAACTTGTACGGGAGGGTTATTTCTTGACTTGGTGCACACCGGGTAGGACGCGACAACGGGGGTGTTCACGACGCGCTTTGCTTGTCGATCACGTCTTCGACCCAGGACTTGGCTCGCATCATGGTGGGGAAACCGATCGTCGGGGCGGAGACGACTGCGACGTGCCGCAGGTCATCGGGCGTGCAGCCGGCTTCGAGCGCTTTGCGGCAATGCGAATGGGCGGCACCTTCCAGTCCGGCGCCCAGTGAAATCGCCAGCTTGACCAGGGCGACCTCGCGGGCCGACAGCGGACCGGCTTCTTTGGCGGCCTTCCCGAATGCCTCATAGGATTGCATCAGGTCGGGATAGTCCGAGTGCATTTTCTTGTAGGGTTTCGGAATCATGATTGTTGAACGATCTCGTTGAGGAGTGCTTCGAGGGTAAAGGGATTCGCGACGGCATGAACGGTCAGGCCCCGTTCTTCCAAGGCGGCGGCAGTGACGGGTGAGATCGCGGCGAGTCGGACTTGTTTCAACCGATCGCCGTACAAACGAGACAGGTTGATTGCCGTCGCGCTGCTGGTCACGGTGACCCAATCGATCTTTCCATCGTCCATCGCCTCGAGGATCGACGGATCGGCGGAGTCGACGTCGACATTTTGATAGGCGACGACTT
The DNA here is from genome assembly GCF_025060895.1 of Stieleria sedimenti. Lineage (GTDB taxonomy): Bacteria > Planctomycetota > Planctomycetia > Pirellulales > Pirellulaceae > Stieleria > Stieleria sedimenti. Next base: position 2,796 of record NZ_JANZKV010000015.1, read on the forward strand.
CGTGCACCTCGGCTCCGGCGTCTTTCAGTTTGCTCGGCAGTTCGTCGCTGCCACGGCTGGCGCGGATGATCGTGATCGACTGACCCGCCGCCGTGGATTGCAACTGGTCCACCAAGGACGCGGCCCGATAGTCCTCCGGTAAGATATCGGTGCGGATGCCCTGTTCCAACAACTTCAGTCCTGTCTTTTTGCCAATCACGGCGACGGAGACCCCGGCCAGCCGACGGGCGTCGTATTGCAATTCGTGCAGGCGGCGAAAGTAATGTTCCACGCCGTTGGCACTGCAAAAAATCAGCAGATCGGTGTGGCCGAGATTTTCGATCGAATGGTCCAGCGCGGTGAAGTCTTCGATCGGTTTGACGGCGATTGCGGGGGCGATCAGGGGATAGCCGCCCAAGTCACGGATCGCATCGGCGAGCACGTCGGCCTGATCCGCCGGCCGCGTAACCAGGATGGTTTGACCGTGCAGCGGCCGATGCTGGGCCCATCGCATCGAATCGGCCAGTGTCGTGACGGCACCGACGATCGCAATCACCGGCGGGCGAAAGTTGCTCGCGGGGGTGAGCCGCTGGGCGACTTCATCGAGCCGGCAGTGGAGGGTGGTCTGATCGGGCAAACTGCAGCGTCGGACGAGGGCGGTCGGGGTCGCGGGGTCTTTACCGGCGGTGATCAACGCGTCGGTCCAAACCTTTGCCGTCGTCACACCCATGTAGATCACCAGGGTGCCGGGAAATCGGGCCAAGGCGTCCCAATCCAGCGCCGATTCGCTCTTTCCGGGTTGTTCGTGACCGGTGACCAAGGCGACGGCGGAGGCCAATTTTCGGTCGGTGATCGGGATGCCGGCGTAGGACCCGGCGGCCAGCGCGGCGGTGATGCCGGGGACGATTTCGAAGGCGATGCCGGCCTGATTCAAGGCGTCGACCTCTTCGGAGGTGCGGGCAAACACGGCCGGATCGCCGCCTTTGAGTCGAGCGACCGTCTTTCCCAAGGCCGCGTGACGCAGCATTTCCTGGATGATTTCGTCTTGCCGCCAGATCCGCGATTGCCCGTGTTTTCCCACGCAAATGTGCTCGGCAGCAGGCGCCAACGCCAGAATTTCGGCGTTGCTCAAGCCGTCGTAGAGCACGACGTCAGCCCCCCGCAGACATCGAGCCCCCCGGAGGGTCAGCAGTTCCGGGTCGCCAGGGCCGGCACCGATCAGATAAACAATTGGTTTCATGCGGATAATTGAGCGTAATGGGCGGGTTTTTCGTAGTCCCGGACTGCCGTGATCGGGCCACAAAACAGAGTTCCAAGTTGACTCTGGACAGCGAGACCAGGCATCGCCATACTACGCGGCCCTCAAATTGGGCGAAATCAAGCCCATGGGCGGCGAGTGCGCCAACTGTCAGCCAAGAAGTACGAACTGGACTCTCGGCCGATCGTCCCCTGAAACGAACATTTTCCGGCAACCATTACGTAACGAAATGCCAAACACAGCGAGTGCCAAGAAACGGCTCCGTCAAAACGACAAGCGACGCCAACACAACCGTACCCTCCGCAGCCGGATGCGCACGCAGCTTCGTCGCGTCCGCGAAGCCGTCGCGGCGGGCGACAGCGAAACGGCTCAATCGGAGTTTCGTGTCGCCACCAAGCGACTCGATCAAGCCGCTGCGAAGAACTTGATTCACAAGAACGCAGCCGCTCGCAGCAAGAGCCGATTGAGTAAGCTGGTCAAGTCGGTCGCGTAGTTTTTCTCTCGTTCCAAGGCGGAGCCCTACGCCGTGAACGATTTATGTCCTGTGTTTGACGAGGTTTTAGCGGCAGGGCGCAAGCCCTCCGGTTCCGCTTCTTTGCCAACACACCGGAGGGCTCGCGCCCTACCGCTGAAGAGTCGTTCACGGCGTAGGCCGGAGCCTGGGAACAAGGTTGACGAGCGCAAGCTGGAAGCGTACGCCACTATCGTTTTCGTGGCACTTTGGAGACGAAGTGCACCGGTTGGTCCGGCAACGATTCGAGGAACAGCTTGCCGTAGCGTTTGGTACAAACGCGGGGGTCGAGCACGACCACCATGCCGCGATCGGATCGGGTGCGGATCAAGCGGCCGACGCCTTGACGAAATTTGATCGCGGCTTCGGGCAACTGATAGTCCGTGAAGGGATTGCCGCCGCTCTTTCGAATCGCATCGAGTCGTGCTTCGAGCAGTGGATGGTCGGGAACGGCAAACGGCAACTTGGTGATGATCACGTTGGTCAACGCATCACCGGGGACATCCACGCCCTGCCAAAAACTGTCCGTGCCGAACAGCACGCCGGGGCTCTTCTTGAACGCCTCGACCATCTGCGAGCGGCTTTGATCGCCGCCTTGGGTGTACAGCGAGAGATTCTCCGACGCCAGCCAACTGCTCAACCGGCTGGCGCATTGCTTGAGCAATCCGTAGCTGGTGAACAACACAAACGCACGGCCGCCGGAATGTTCGACAAAGCGTTTGATCTGGTCCGGCAACGCGCGTTCAAACGCGTCGCGCTCTTTGGACGGATCGGGCAGATCGCGGACGACGACGATCTGTGATTGTTTGGGATAATCAAAGGGGCTGCCGACGCGGACCGACATGCCACCGGTGAGCCCGACGCGAGAGCGAAAGAACTTGAACTTGTCGTCGTTGCCCGATGCGATCGTCGCGCTGGTCATCACCACGCTGCGGATCATCTTGCTTTGAAACAGACACTCGCGCAATGCCGATCCCACGTCGATCGGTGACGAAGAGAGCTGCACCCGGTCCATGCCGCTCCGGGTAGGCGTGGCTTCGACCCAGAAAACGGTGTCCTCGTCTTCCTGTTTCAGCCAGCGATCGAGCGAAGAGCTCAACAACATCAGACGGTCGTGCGAGGATTCGAAATCCATGCGATCCGACTCTTCTTTCTGCCCTTGAGCCTGGGTCAATAATTTCAACGCCAGCTCCTTCATCGGTTTGGAAAGCGAGTTGCGGACCACGTCGGGTGCGGCGACGCGACCGTTGCCGGGCGCGTGATCGCGCCGCCAATCCAGGATGTCGGCAAAAAACGTGCTGTGGGCAAATCGCAGCCGGTCGACTTCTTGCTGCAGCCCGCGCAGATCTTTCTCGACCAACAATCCTTTCTGTTTGCGGTCGTTGTACAGCCGATCAAACAGAAACGTGAATTGCCCGCTGGTCAATCGCAGCCCCAAGTGTTCGCCCGCGACGGCTTCGGCAGTGTGGCATTCGTCCAAAATCACCGCGTCGTAGTCGGGCAACAATGCCACACCTTCGTTGCGGAGGGCGAGGTCGCTGAAGAACAATGCGTGATTGACGATCAACAACTGCGCGTTGGTGGCTCGGCGACGGGCCCGAAAGTAGAAACAGTCTTTGAAGTGGTCGCACTTCTTTCTCAGACAATTGCCGGTGTCGCTGACGATTTCGTCCCAGACTTCGCGGTCGGGTTTGAACGGCATCGACGCCAAGCTGCCGTCGCTCGATTCGGCCGCCCATTTCTGGGTGTGGCGAAGTTGTTGGTACTGGATGTCGGACCCCAGCAGCGAAGTCATTTTGCCCAGTGTGCGCTCCAGCCGTCGCTTGGAAAGATAATTGCTCCGCCCCTTGACCAGCACGCTGGAAAACTCGCGCGGAATGACGCTGTTGAGCAACGGAACGTCTTTGGCAATCAGTTGCTCTTGCAGACTGATCGTGTGTGTCGAAATCAAGACGCGGGGGCGGCGCGTCTTTTCGTCGGAGGTTTTGATGATCGGCTCGCCGGTCGCGTGCAACACGGCCGGCACCAGATAGGCAAAGCTCTTTCCGGTGCCCGTGCCCGCCTCGGCGACCAGGTGCTGACCCGTTTGCAGTGCCTTGGCGACGGCGTTGGCCATCTGCAACTGCTGCTCACGGGGCTCGTAATTCGGCATCCTGGCCGCGATACGCCCCTGGACGCCGAGAATCGAATCGACTGTCAGTTCGTCTTCGGTCAATCGAGGGCCACGTGAGTGGGGCAAGCGGTCGGGTGTCACTACTCAACTAACATACGGGCGGAGACCATAAAGCGGAACTCGGTCGCATCGAGATCCACTGGCCGAGGCGATCCCACCGCACTGCCACGGGGACCCCCATTTGCTAGCAAACTGGTCGGATCGGGGGTTCTGTACGGGGGCGTACAGAAAAGACGTACAGTGAATCGGTCCGCGGAAGATTTCGGCGGACCGTTGCGAATGACCAGAGGTGTCTTTGCGGCGGCGATAAATCGGATGTCACCGACGGGTTTTCCACGTCGGTTTGGTTGTGACAGGCGGCGCCCGCGGTTAAGTTTCTGGTGGCGTCGCGAACCGCTCCGGGGGGTCCGGTCGAGCGGAGTGGCGTGTGGGCTTTTCCACTCGTCGGACTTTTCCACTCTGGAATCAGAAGGAATTAAACATGGCAAAGAAGAAAGCAGCTGCAAAGGGTCCCAAGGTGGATCCGAATTTGAAAGCCGTTTTGGAGCGCGAGCCGGGCTTGGCGACGACCCTTCAGCAGATCGAAAAATCGTTCGGCGAAGGATCGATCATGCCGTTGGGTGCGTCGACGCGTTTAGACATCGAAGGCATTCCGACGGGCAGTTTGTCGCTGGACATGGCCCTCGGTGGACAGGGGATTCCACGTGGCCGGATCATCGAAATTTTCGGTCCGGAATCCAGTGGTAAGACGACGTTGGCGCTGCATGTGTGTGCCGAAGCCCAAAAGCAAGGTGGGATCGCGGCGATCATCGATGCCGAACACGCGTTTGACCCCAGCTGGGCGAAGAAGCTGGGTGTCGAATTGGACACGCTGTTGGTCAGCCAGCCGGGCAGTGGCGAAGAGGCGATGCAGATTTGTGAGATGCTGATCAAGAGCAACGCCGTCGACACGATCGTGATCGACTCGGTCGCGGCCCTGGTTCCCAAGAAAGAACTGGAGGGAGAGATCGGTGACAGCCACGTCGGTTTGCAAGCTCGATTGATGAGTCAAGCGATGCGAAAGTTGACCGGTGCGATCGCCAAGAGCAAGTGCGCGGTGATCTTCATCAACCAGATTCGGGAAAAGGTCGGCGTGATGTTTGGCAGCCCTGAGACGACACCGGGCGGACGGGCGCTGAAGTTCTACAGTTCTTGCCGGATCGATGTCCGTCGCATCGGCGCACTCAAAGACGGCGAAGAGCAAGTCGGCCAGCGGGTCAAAGCCAAGATCGTCAAGAACAAGGTCGCACCTCCGTTCCGCATCGCCGAATTCGACATGATGCACAACAACGGCATCAGCTACGAAGGCGACCTGCTGGACCTGGGAACGACCCACAAAGTCGTCAACCGCAGCGGTGCTTGGTTCAAGTACGGTGAAACGTACTTGGGTCAGGGCAAGGAGAAGGCACGCAACTTCTTGATCGAGAACACCGACGTGGCCGAAGAGATCAGACAGAAGGTGATGGTAGCCGGCGGATTCGGTCCTCCGGTGGACGAAGCACCGATGATCGACGACGCCTCCGAGCTGGACGTCGAAGCCGGCGAAGAAGTCGCCAATTCGTAAGTCAGGCTGTGCCTGACGGCTCATCGGCATGCACAGCATGCCCTACACGGCAGACATGCGTAGGTTAGGCTGTGCCTGACGGCCCATCGGCATGCACGGCATGCCCTACGCGGTTGATTTCGCCGCCCGCCCTCACCTTCCTCTTTCCCCACCGATCCCACCATGAGCCAACCCAAAGTCTTGATCATCATCGGCGATGCGAGCGAAACGCTCGATACGATGTACCCGTACTACCGACTGATCGAAGCCGGGTTCCAACCGGTCGTCGCCGCGCCGGAAAAACGGCTCTATCAGATGGTGATGCACGAAATCAAACCCGGTTGGACGATCACCAAGGAATGGGAAGGCTACACGCTGCAAGCCGACGTCGCGTTTTCGGAAATTGATCCCGATGACTACTTGGGGATCCTGTTCAGCGGCGGGCGGGCACCGGAGTACATTCGTTACGACGAAGACCTGGTGCGGGTGACCAAGCACTTCTTTGAGCACAACAAACCGATCGCCAGTGTTTGCCACGGCGTGGAGATCCCCGCGTACGCCGATTGTGTTCGCGGACGGCGAATGGCCACGGTGGGCAAATGCAAGTTCGATCTGGAAGTCTGCGGCGGGACGTTTGTCGATGAGCCCTGTGTGGTCGACGGCAATCTGGTCAGCGGGCGAACCTTTCACGACAACGGTCACTACATCGGTCCCTGGATCGAATTGCTGGAAAAGGCGCGACAGCCGGTTGACGTCTGATGTTCGCCGTCAGACGTGTCAGCTGGGTCCTGGTTCTGATCGTGAACCTCGGCGTCGTCGCCCGCGGGGAGGATCGTCCGAATGTCGTGATGATCATTTCAGACGACCAGGCGTTTTCCGACTTCGGCTTCATGGGTAACGCCGTCGTTCAAACGCCGCATTTGGATGCGTTGGCGGCGCGATCGGCCCGTTTCATCAACGGCTACGTTCCCTCCAGTGTCTGTCGGCCTTCGTTGGTGACGTTGCTGACCGGTTTGTACCCGCACGAGCATGGCGTTCATTTCAACCATCCGCCGCCGGGGTTTTCCAAGCTGACCAAAACGTACGACCGCGATCAGTACGAAGCGGCCAGGGACGCCGCCTCGGTGATGATCCGAAACGTCGACACGCTGCCCAGGCTGCTCGCCGCAACAGGGTATCGATGTTTACAGACCGGAAAGTACTGGGAGGGTCATTGGAAGAACGCCGGCTTTACCGAGGGGATGACGACGTCCAAACCCGTGGCCGGAGCGCGGCACGGCAACAAACAGCTGGCCAACGGGCAATGGGTGGCACACGGCAACGGCGATGCCGGTTTGGCGATCGGGCGCGAAACGATGCAGCCCATCGACCAGTTTTTAGGCGATGTCGGCACCGATCCGTTCTTCATCTGGTACGCACCCTTTTTGCCGCATCTGCCGCACGACAGTCCGAAACGGTTCTTCAATCTTTACGATGAATCGATCCCCGATCATGAACGTGCCTACTACGCCGCTTGCAGCCAGTTTGATCAAACGGTGGGTGAATTGATCGAGAAGGTCGCGACGCAGCCGTCAACCCGAACGACGTTGTACGTGTTTGTCGTCGACAACGGTTTTCGACCCGATCCGACGCAACCGATGCGGGACGGGTTGGGTTACAACTACACGCATCGCAGCAAGCGGTCGCCCTTTGAAGACGGATTGCGCACTCCGATCCTGCTGCACCAATCCGGAAAGACTCGATCATCGACCCAGGACATGCTGTGCAGCAGCGTCGACATTGTGCCGACGATTTTGCAGGCCTGTTCGGTTCCGATCCCCGGAGCGATCAGCGGCCGTAGTCTTTGGCCGCTGGCGACCGGTCAGACGGCTTCGATGAAATCGGAGCCGGTGTTTGGCGAAATCTATCCAGGCGATGCCAGCGTGTTGGGCAATCCGTCGACAGACATCGCGTACCGTTGGATCCGTGACGGTGACCACAAATTGATCCTTCCGCACACGAGCAAGGGGAAGGCTTGGGGTCATTACGGCGACTCGCCCCAACTGTACCATCTTGCCGACGACCCGAACGAGCAGAACAATTTGGCAGCCGATCCGACCTATCAAACAACGCTCGACGACTTGCGAACAAAACTGGATGCGTGGTGGCGTCCGGAAAGGAGCATCGCGTCGGGCACTCAGACTGGGAACCAGTGACTTTGGATATTCTTCCCGAATCAATTGCACGCGATGGCGAGACAGCAATCGTGATCACGTGGAGCGACGGCAGAGTGTCGCGATTGACCGCCAGCCAGCTGCGGACGGCTTGTCCATGCGCGACGTGCCGGGAGAAAAAGCGCGCCGATCAGTCAGCCGACGACGGGCCATCGAAGTCACTCATGTTGCCGGTCTTGAAAGCCGAAGAAGCCCGCCCGTTGACGATCACGTCGATGCGTCCGGTCGGTTCGTACGCCTACAATATCGCCTTCAGCGACGGTCATTCCTCAGGCCTGTACCCCTTGACGATGCTTCGCGAACTCGGGGCGTGAAACGGCTAAGGGAACGGCTACGAATCAGTTGCCGTTTTAGCGGAACCGCGCAAGTGGGTTGGTCAAGAAATGGGTTGGTTAGAAACAGGTAAGAAAATGATGGAACGCACCGTCCATTCGATTGAACTAGTTTTCTTACCTCCAAAATCTTCCTACCTCTCCACTCAGTCACCCTGTCCGGTCAGGCCGCTGGGACGCGAGAGAGGGATACCAGAATGATGGGAGTCACTGCGTTGCCATTGCGTTCGCGACCTCGTCGTCCGCTCACTTGGTTGATTGTGCTGGCCGCAGCGATTGGCATCGCCAGCTCGATTTACTTCAACCGACGGTTGTTCGATCTGCGTCGGCAGCGGGCGCAGTTGGCTGAGGACGTCGGGTTATTGGAGGTAACCGATCCCAAACGTGTGCATGTCAGTCGCGTCCCTGTCGGACCGGACGAAATTCCTCCCGGCGTGGAGGCCGCACACGTGTGGAAGTACCGAATTTATTTGCCGGCCGGCTATGGACCGTGTCTGATTACGGGGCGACGTGCGATTGCGGCAGACTCGCCACGAAGCGTCGGTGGAAGTGACCGTAGCTCGAGTAGTAAAAATCAAGATCCTGTTGAAACCGTACTGACGATCGCGCTCATCAAGCAGGAAACGGGTTGGATCTTCAGTCGGGCTCTGGGCGGGTCATCCAGTTCATCAGCGTTGCCGGACGATCTGCCGGTTGATTCGTTGGATGAACTGGTCGTTGAGACGGCCGTGACGGCTCAGACACCGTCCCAGTCATTCTCGGTCGATGAACCGATTTGTTTGCTGCGTCTGCGGGGCCGGGAGCCGATTGAGCCACAAGAGGGTCAACCGACGCTCTACCCGGGGATCGTCACCTACTTGATGGAATTCGATCGGCGCGAGGCGTTTGAGCAATGGGCAGAGGGCAAGACGGACCAAATGCCGGAGGTTCAACGGTGACGGACGAGCCGGTTTCAGCGACCAATGCCACCACGCCCTTGCCGCGACGGCGAAGATTGCGGTTCAGTCTGCTGGATTTGATGTTGCTGACCTTGATGGTTGCCGCCTGGCTGCCGACCTACTTTGCCGTGCGTGAGATACCGGTGTTGCGGAACAGCGTCGATCAGATGCGTGCGTTGACGACGAATCTGTCGATCATTGATGATCAAAAGTTGTGCTTCCGAAGCCTGCCCGGGATTTGGCACAACATTCACGGTTGGAAGTACTATCTGCCCGCCGATGCAGAAATGGAACTTCGATTGGCGACCGAAGGAATCCACTCGATGGGCGATCCTGAAACGTTTCAGTCCTATGAGTTGCCGACGGGCGTCCACACCATCCATTTGAAACACTCCCAAAACGCCGATCAGGAATATGTCACGCAGGTGTTCGTCGACGACACCGAAGCGATCGTCAAAACGCATCCACCGGATTGGATTAATACATCCGGTAGCAGCAGCAACGGCAAAGGTGCTCCGACGGCAGAGGCATTTCACCTGGACAAGCCCCTCGTGTTACGTCAGATGCGCTACGCGGAAGTCCATCCCGCCGGCAAATTCAGGTTGCATTCTCTGCCGCCGGAATATGATGCCAAAGGCAACATGCTGTCCATCGTGCCGAAAGGGTATCAACCCGAAACGCCACAGCGGTTCGTTACACCGCACGACGGTCCCTTCATGCATTCCTGGGGTCATCGCCAGGGAATGCGGTTGTTGAACAATGCCAATGGTTGGAACGGCTTGCTGGAGATCCATCCGTCCTATCGAGCCGTCTTGGACGGGCAAAATGTCCGCTGGCTGCAAGTATTGAACGCGATTTCCGTCCGTCCGGTGCGTGCCGAATCCTCCCAGGCCGAACGGCCTGAAGTGGTTTTTGACAGCGTCGGAGCAACGGCAGACAGACCGAAGCTGATCGTGACGGATTCACTGCAGAGTCCGAACCAGGCGCGCACTCCGCAAGCGAGTCGACGGCAAGGTCGAATCTCCGATGATGGTAACACGATGCGTCTGTTCGTTCATTATCCGGCCTTTCCGTCAGGCGCAAGGTTGGTCCTGGAAGTGATTTTTGATGCACGCTTTCCCGATCGAGTTGGCTTGCGTCCGCATCCGGGCGAAGGGAGCGTTCCACTGAAAGCGGCTCAGTTTGTGACAACCTTTGACGCACGTTTTCAATGGCGAACCGTGGAGTTGTTGGCGGAAACCGACAATGATGGTCCGAATTCAACACGAGGCGAACAGCTTCAACCGGTTGCGTTGCAATCGCTGTCCCCCGAGGACGCACTGACGACAAATTGGCAAACGATTCCCGAGGCTCGACTGCCCCTCGCTGAAAATTTGTCCGACGGCGAGGTGTTCCGCCGTTTGGCACTGACGACCGATGTCGCCAACTTCTGGAACTTCAACTATCCGGCGGATGTGCCCGCTACATGGCGTTACCAGGGTCTGCCGATCCGCCAGGTCTGGCTGATTCCGCACACGGAGCCGGCGACGCAAACCGATTCCTCGCCCCGACCGGTGACCGCGGAGATTCGCAGCGGGACGGTGTATCCCGGAACGGAAATCGGCATCCCCGGCGGCCCGGCGGTCACCAAGGTACGCGTGACGGTTTCGCTGCCGGCGGACAAACCCATTTGGATGGAAATCCCGACGCCCTAAGCCTCGTCAACTGTTAAACTTGGCGTGCGTGACCCCAACGGCACGGGCAAGCGTGTGGGTGTGCAGGCGTTAGCCCACTGTCGCTGCGTCGCAGCGACCGGGAATCGCCTCTCAGCTAGACACCAACGGTTGCTGAATCCGTTGTTACGGATGCCCGTGCCATACGTACCTGACCTCTTTTCCGCTCCATGACGGTATTGGGCTAAAGCCCAAGGCACGCAAGCTGGAAGCTTACGCCACTTTTTTCTAATTCGTCTCTGCTTTGGGGATCGCTTCCTTGACGATTTGCAGCAGTCGGGCGCGGCGCTGCTGTTCTTCCTCGCTTGCCGGAATCTCAACGAGTGCTTGAAAGTGTTCTTGCAGTTCGATGAGCGCCTCTCGATCGGTGATGAAGAGCGTCGATCGGAGGTAGGTTTCGTCGCCGACACCTTGCGTCCATCCGAATTGCCTCATCAACAGTTCGTCGGCTTGCACCAACAGCCGATCGCTGATCCAGCGATCGGGAGGATTGCGCCCGATCGCCGAGAGCAGGTCGGAGATCGGCGGAGTCGGCTTGCGACGGGTGGGAAAATGCGGAGGCGGATCCCAGACCCGGGGAAAGCGATGTTCGCCCTGTTGTTGCATGTACGTGATCGCTTCATCGATCTGTCCTTCGTTCAACATTCGATCGACTCGAGCGGCACGATAGCGAGCCGGCTGGAGGAACGCGGCGGCGGCGGCGAGACCGACAAACGCCACCACCGGGATCGCCCAAGTCGAGCGTCTTAGAACGCTCGATCGGAAACGATCGAGCGCGATCGAGTCGCCATCCTTTCGGATCGCGACTGCCAAGCCGATGCCCAGCAGCAGTGCGGGGATGAAACCGTAGAACGCCACGCCAAACACGTTGGAGCGGTAATCCAACAAGATCTGCTGGGTCTCGGTCAGTCGCAACCCGCCCATGATCGAGACCATGGACATGATCTGCTGAAACAGTGCGACCACGGCGATGGCCATGCAGGGAGCCAGCACCCACGACAATGCGGCGAGCCATGAGACCCGGTAACGGACCGAGACGAATCGCGCGAACAACAGCACACGCCAGATCGAAACGATTGACAGCATCGTCAGATTGAAACGCAACGCGGAAATTTCGTCGGTCATCGTTTCGATCGGAATCGCGTACAACCACGCCAGCGGAGCAGTCATCCAATACCCTGACAAGAAGACACGGTAGTCGTCCGTGACGGTGCCGGGGTTGCGGATTGCCGTGATCGTGTGAAAACATCGCACGACCGCAAACACGATGGCGGAAACAAAGATCGACGCGGCCAGGGGGGCCAACAGATCCTGCGGCTGATGAATGAAGCTGACCGCGTCATACTCCCGAGCCAACGCCGCGGTGCCAACCAACGCGGCACCGAGAGCGAGTGACGCTTTGGATGCAATCACGCGTTCGATGCAACGACGTCGCCCGATCAGGAACCCGGCGACATCGATCGCACGCATCGGTCCGACATCGATCGGTTCACTTTCATCCACATCATTGGTCATGCGATACGCTTCTGATTTGCCTCGGGTGAGACGCCGGAACAGCAAGCGAATCCCCCGTTGGTCGACAATGACGACAGAATTTAGCAGAAACAAAACCGAAAGGTGCCGATCGGTATCCGCGATTAGTGGTGCGATCTGTCACGTAAAGGGCCGTCAACGGTGATTGTCGCCAATTCACGATTTACGCTCTGCCGTTTGCCGGGGGCTTGGGATAGTCTCCTGGGAACGAAATAGCACGAATGTTTGCCGCCTAGAAGTGATCATGGGATCCGAGAACGAATTGAATCTGTCGATAGAAGACCATCAGGTAACGGTCGAAAATGAGCCTGAATTGATTGAAGAAGCCACGATGGTTGCTGCCGATGCCGCCGAGGATGACCACTCACGCCGAGCGTTGGTCCAACCCGCTGCCGAATCGCCTCACGAGCCAAGTGAAGAGCCCGCAACGGAAACCGGCGCTGAATCCAACGCTGACGCTGAAACCGACCAGCCGAGCGTGGAACCCGCCGTCGATGCGGTTGCGGCGGAGATGAAGGAAGCGGTCGGGGAATCCGTCGCTCCAGACGAAACCGACGAGCGAGCGGATCATCGCGAAGAAGAAGAAGAAGAAGAGCAGGAAGCGCCGACGGGATTCGCGGCGTTGGAACTGCGTCGCCAGGTGTTCGAAGCGGTCGTCGAGTCGGGTTATTCCGAGCCGACATCGGTCCAGCAACAGGTGATTCCCCACATGCTGGCCGGCCGAGACGTGCTGGCCCAGTCGCAGACCGGATCGGGAAAAACAGCTGCGTTTGCGCTGCCGATTCTTTCGACGATCGATTCCAAACAGCGGACGGTCCAGACGTTGGTGTTGGCGCCGACGCGTGAATTGGCGATTCAAGTCGCCGAGTCGTTTGAGAAATACGCCGAGAATTTGAAGGGATTCAGCGTCCTGGCGATTTACGGCGGCCAGGACTACGAGCACCAATTTCGCGCGCTGCGTCGTGGCGTCGATGTCGTCGTCGGGACGCCCGGACGCGTGATCGACCACATCAAACGCGGAACGCTGGATCTGAGCGAGCTGCGATGTCTGGTGTTGGACGAGGCCGATGAGATGTTGAACATGGGCTTCTTGGAGGATGTCGAGTTTGTGCTCGACCAGACGCCCGAGAAACGTCAGGTCACCTTGTTTTCAGCAACGATGCCCGGTCCGATCCGATCGATCGCAGATAAATATCTGGTCGATCCCGCGTTGGTGACGATTGAAAAGAAACAGGTCACGGCGGAATCGATTCGACAGCGTGCGGTGATTGTCCCCCCCAAAGAAAAAGTCAACGCGCTGACGCGGTTCTTGGAAGCCGAAGCGACCGACGGGGTCATCGTGTTCACCAAAACCAAAGACACCACCGTGCGATTGGCCGAACAGCTGATCCGCAACGGTTTCGCCGCCACCGCACTCAACGGTGACATGCCACAATCGGTGCGTGAACGCACGATCGAGCAACTGAAAGACGGGCGGTTGAATGTGTTGGTCGCAACCGATGTTGCAGCTCGCGGGCTGGATGTCACACGCCTCAGCCACGTGTTTAATTTTGATCTGCCCCACGATGCGGAATCCTACATTCACCGCATCGGACGCACCGGGCGAGCCGGCCGCAGTGGCGAGGCGATCATCTTCTTGACCCCCGCCCAGCGACGCAAACTGAAGCTGATCGAGCGGGCCACGAAGAAGTCGATCGAACTGGTCGATGTCCCCTCAGCTGATGCGATCAACGCCACGCGGATCGAACGCTTCAAAGCCTCGATCACGCAGGTGATTGCCGACAAGGACCTGACGCTGTTCAAAGACCTGATCGGTCAATACGCCGAAGAGTCCGGCAAATCGATGGAAGCGATTGCCGCGGCGTTGGCGGAGATCGCACAACACGGGCGGCCGTTCCTGTTGAAGGACCGTCCCAAACGTGCCCGCGATGAATACCAGGACCGCGGCGAAAGTCGACGTGGCGGTGACGAGCGTTCCGGCGGCGGAGAGTTCGGCAAACGGGGTCGCGTCCTCGGCCCACCCGAGCCGGGCATGATGCGGTATCGGATCGAAGTCGGTCGAAACGACGGTGTGGCCCCGAGAAACATCGTCGGTGCGGTCGCCAATGAAGCCGGCATCGAAAGCCAGATGATCGGACCGATCAAGATCTATCCGCACTTCAGCACCATTGATTTACCCGAGGGGATGCCCAAAGACGTCTACCAAACACTGCAACGGGCCTGGGTGTCGGGCAAGCAGCTGCGGATTCGCCCCGACCGGGGACCGGCCCAGGGGGATTCACCGAGCCGCTCGGGCGGTTTTCGAAAAGGCGGTAAACCGGGCGGCAAGAATCGCAGCAAACCGGACGGATTCGTGGGTGGAAAATCCGGCTCGTTCGGCGGAAAGTCCGCCGCGGGCAAGAAGAAAAAGAAAAAGAAGCACCGTCAGGACTAGTGCCGCCGGAGCGTCTCCTTTGGGTTGCTAGCTAGCCGAAAATAGGCATTTTGACTAGGCCACGACCCAAAAACCTCGCCCAGCGGGGTGACTCTGCGGCCCGCGAGCGGATTTTACGGCAGTTTTTCGCCTTTAATACCCCATCAGGGGGTGCAGATTCGTCGGCGACGTGGATAGATTGGCGGACGTGGATTTCGACGTGAGCCCAGAGGTATCCGTCGGCCTCGCACCCGTGATCCAAATCCAACTGATCTTTGAAAAGAAAGCTTCGAGATGTGCTTATTGGCCGTTCAGTATCAATTGGTCCCAGAGAGTCCTATCCTGGTCGCAGCGAATCGCGAAGAGTACTTTGACCGGCCGAGTTTGACGCCGTCAATCCAGTCGGGAAAGCCTCGCGTTTTATGCGGCGTGGATCAGAAAGCCGGTGGGACCTGGCTCGGTGTCAATCAAAATGGGTTATTCGTCGGAGTTTGCAACCGGGCGACGGCGATGCCGCTGTTCGGGCAACGCTCTCGCGGATCGCTTGCGATGGACCTGCTTCGATGCACGAGCTCGGCTCGGGCACTCGACAAAGCGCTCGCCGAACTCGGTGAGACGCAATACGAAGGTTGTAACCTGATCATCGCCGATGCAAAAGCTGGCTACGCGATTCATTCCGACCAGCATCAGCAGGTCGTCGAAATGGAACCCGGGCTGAACATCATCGGTGCGCACAATCTGAACGACCCGGATGACGAGCGGGTTCGGATGGCGCGACGCCTGCTGACGCTCCAGACGTTGGATTCACCGGTCAAGTTCTTGGCCGTGGCCAGCCGCGTGTTCGCCCGCGCACCGGTCGGACCGGGCCGACCGAGCATGGTGATTCGTAATCAGGATTACGGGACCGTCAGCAGTTCGTTGATCGCACTCGGTGTCAAACCGCGTGATGCGATCTATCAGTTCAGCAACGGTGCTCCGGACCAAACCAAGTACGAAGATTGCTCGCCGATGCTGCGTGACATCCTCAGCCGGGGACTTCGCGAAGCGCGGACCAAGGCCAAAGTCGGAGCCTAAAAACTTCTCTTTCAGCCGTTCGCGTCGATCCCTAGACTGCGCCGACGTCCCATGCAGACACCGCAATGGATGCGGTTTTGAAAGCATGAGGTCCCGGAATCTCGCAAGCGGAGTGCCACGGCATGGAAGCCGTTCGACGATGGAATGTGTTGCGGTCGCTGGTGGTCGCAGCGGTCGTGATCGTCTCGAGTCAGCAGACGATCGCCCAGAACAAACGGACGCAGAATTTTCTGGTCCACGCCGACACGCAAGAACTGGCCGAAGCGGTCGCACAACATGCCGAGAAGTTTCGTCACGAGTTGGCGGTCTACTGGCTCGGTAAACCGCTGCGGCCCTGGACGACCCCCTGTCCGATCGAAGTGGTTTCCGGACCGCACTTGGCCGCCCAAGGGGCCACGACCTACAACCGGTCGCCGGTCGGCAACTTTCAAATGCAGGTGATCGGTTCACGGGAACGGATTCTTGATAGTGTTCTGCCGCACGAAGTCACGCACACGGTGATGGCGACGCACTTCGGCCGTCCGTTGCCGCGGTGGGCGGACGAGGGGATCTGCACCACGGTGGAGCATTCGGCAGAACGCAACAAACATGAGGTGAAGTTGCGAGAGTACTTGAGCAACCGCCGCGGCATTCCGATGAACGATTTGTTTCGTTTGACCGAGTATCCCAGCGACATGTTGCCGATGTACGCGCAAGGCTATTCGGTTTGCCGGTTTTTGATCGAACAATCCGGGCCACGTCAATTCATCGCCTTTTTGGAAGGCTACATGGAGAGTTCGTCCTGGACCGCCAACGTGCAGGCTCATTACGGGTACGATTCGCTGAAACAACTGCAAGACCAGTGGCTGGCCTGGGTGGCCCAGGGCAGCGGACCGGTCGAATCCTTCGTGTCAGCCCGCGGCAAGGCCTCCGCTTCGCTCGCATCGTCCCGGACCCCGCGGTCGCTCAGCGGGCCCCCATCACCTACCGGGCCCCCATCACCCAGCAGCCCGTCGCTTCACACCGCATCGCTCACCTCCCCTTCGCCGAACCAGTTGGCAGCGGGCGGTCGCATGGCATTGACGGGACCGGCCGGGACCTCTCCGTCCGTAGCATCTCAGCCAGGGGCATCGGACCCGTCGAACAGCTGGTACCGACGGCGTTTCGAACAAACGGCTCTCGGCCAGATTGCCGATGCCGGGGCTCAACCGGCGGCTTCCCAGACGCCAAACCCGGCTACGTCTGCGAGGGCGCCCCGTCCCCTGGGCCCCCCTTCGGTCCTCAACAGCGGGCGTTATTCCGTGTCCCAGCCGCAAGACGAGTTGAGCTACGGCGCCGCAATCCCGACGGCAACCTCCGCTCGAACGAGCCGGATGTACCGTTGACGCTGGACATTTTGCGTTCAAGATCGAATCATTCGAGGACGAAATCTTGCCACTTTGCACACGAAGGCACCGAGCAGACCCTGCCCGATGCCGGTTGAAGTGTTAAATTTGTAGCTACCGCCTAGATCGAGGGTGAGACTACCGCGAAAGCGAGTATTCTGCTATTTTCCGGGATTCAAGGACTGCATCCGCCCGTTTCCTTTTTCTCCAAACCAGAGACACGATGGCAAAGCCACACCACAAAATAAAGAAGGCCAATCACGGCCGACGTCCTGCCAGCGCCAAGGCTCGCAAAGCAAAACGCAAGAAGATCAAGACCTGAGATTGCTCGGGACTCTGAAACTCAGAGGCGGTTGCTGTGCCAAAAAACGATTTTATTGTTGATCTCTCCCTGCTCAACGGAAGCGAGCTGGTCGCCGATCTCGACGCGATCCGCAGCTACAATCCGCAGCGGCATGAAATGGAGCATCTGACCGGTATCCTGTACGAGGATGTCGAAACGCTCACCTGCGCCGGTTACAAGGACGTCCGACACGACGAATTTTGGGTCCGGGGACACATGCCCGGAATGCCCGTGATGCCCGGCGTGATCCAATTGGAAGCGGTGGCACAGCTGTCGAGTTTTTTCGCCCAGAAACATGATCTGCTGGGCGCGGAAATGTTGGGTTTCGGCGGAGTCGATAACGCCAGGTTCCGAGACGTCGTCGTGCCCGGTGATCGTTTGATCCTGATGATCCGATTGAGCAAAGCTCGTCGTGGTCGAATGATCGTGGCGGATTTCCAGGGCGTCGTCGGTGAAAAATTGGTCATCGACGGAGTGATCCGAGGGATCCCGCTGCCCGTTCAAGCGGTCAAGAATCACTTGGCCACGCGGTCTGCCCAAAACGTGGTTTGAATGCGACGCTCGTGAAAATGCGTTCGCTCCCTTTTCAACCGCAACGTGCCTTCCCACGTTCCCGATGACTGCTGATCACGGCCAAGATCCCGCTGCAACTGAACCACCGTTTCCACCGACGGGCCGATTAGCCGGCGTCGATTATGGAACGGTGCGAATCGGGATTGCCGTTTGTGATCCGGACCGCATTCTGGCCAGCCCGGTGGAGGTTTACCAGGTTCGGGGAGAGACCAAGGACGCCGAGTACTTTCGTCGGCTGGCTGAGCAGGAGCGGTTGGCCGGATTTGTCGTCGGACTGCCCATCCATTGTGACGGCGGGGAGAGTCAGAAAAGCAAAGAGTGCCGCGAGTTCGCCCGTTGGTTGAGCGATGAAACGGGAGTGCCGGTGCGTCTGTTCGACGAACGATTCAGCACCGCGGCGGCGAAAGAACGGCTTTCGGGAGGACGGCTCAGTCGTCAAAAGAAGAAGAAACAACTTGATGCCGTCGCCGCACTCGTCTTACTAGAGTCCTTCCTGGAAGCCTGTCGTTATCATGGCGTTCTGGTCGGACAATCGATCCATGATCAAGCCGATGGCGGCGACACATTGGAGTAGGGCCCGCGTGCCATCATTCCGAACCCGACCTGACCGGCTGGGTTCGGAGGAATGAATCACCGTCCCGATCAAGCCGCCTCGGCGAAGATCGTTTCGATCAGGTTTTCAAACCGGCGGTCTGCTTCTTCGCGGCGTGCGGCACGCTCAGAAAGCGACCAGGTCGCCCGAATGTCGCGCACACGACGCAGAATTTCAGCGTCAGACAGGTTGATCTCTTGACCAGCTGTCTCATTTTGAGCGCACGATGTCGATTCCAAGACTTCTTTATTGCAAACAGCAGTCGTCATATTCAATCCCTCGCGATAAACAGGGCCGACACGTTTACTCGCATCAGCGGTTTGATTCCTAGGCTTTGGCAATCAGATGGGCTGGATTGCTTTAGGCCGATTTTGCCGGATCCACGCGATCTGACGAAAAAGTGGTAATGCATTAAGCGTGCCAATCAAACGCTTGGAGTCGTCATTTTGACGGGGAGTTCGCGAAAAAGTTCCAAACTGCCGCAATTATCGACTCGGGAAAATATAGGGAGCTGTCAATCATGGGAATCAGCGGCACCGTTGGGGTCGCTGGCAGGGAGCGAGGTTGCAAAGCTTTGAAAATTTTTCCACTGCCTCTCTGGCAGCACCATCACCGCGAATGGGTCGATTTGAGTGGTTCCGGCCAGGATTTCGACCAATTTTCGTAGACGGGTGGCATCGCAATGCCCGCGTATTTCCACATATTGGATCACCATTGCGGCGTCATAGATCATGCCGACGACCTGATGATCCTTGCTCGCCCAGGCGAATGATCCGTCGGGTTCGAACAAGATCGACGGCAGCGATTGATGCAAACGTTGCCCCGCCGCTTCGAAACTTGTCGGGATCGGCGTCGTTTCGGGTGACGGTAGCCGATCAGCGTGTGGATGCGGACCGTACAGGTGGATGTGAAATGAGTCAGTGGGCATCACAGTCGGAGCGTGTGGGATGAAGATCTGGATTGATGCCGATGCGGCACCGCGGGACGTCAAGGAGGTTGTCTTCCGGGCCGCCGCCCGGTTGGAGATCGAAACGGTGTTGGTCGCCAATTCGGCTCAGCCGATCCCCAGGTCGGCCGTCACGGTGCGGTCGGTGATCGTGCGCCAGGGTGCTAACGTCGCCGACGAGTATATCGTTGTCCACAGCCAACCCGGCGATCTGGCGGTCACCGCCGACATCCCGTTGGCGGCTCAATTGGTCGACAAGAAGGTCGCGGTGATCGATCCGCGGGGCGACGAGTACAACGATTCCAACATTGCCGCTCGACTCTCGATGCGAGATTTTCTCGATGAGCTGCGTGGAACGGGAGCGGCGACCGGTGGCGCGGCGCCGTACAACGCCAAAGACAAGAAAGCCTTCGCGGCCTCGTTTGATCGATTGTTGACCAAGCTCGTCAAACAGGCTGACCAGTTCAAATAACCTGCAAAGTCACCTCGATTCACCATAACGCGTCCTCGCACGGCGTGATCGGGGCGGATTGCCATACATCAATGATGCTTTCTGATTGCGTTCGGCTAACTGGCGGGAATGTTTCAGTGTCTCGGAAACCTTCTCATGACTAAAGGAGTTTCTACTCCATGAAACAGATAGCCATCGCCGCGATCGTGCTGCTCGGTGTCTCGGGTGTCGCAGTCTCGGGTGTCGCAACCGCTGCACCACTCGACGTCGGACACTCGATCCTTATCAGCGGCGCCATACCGGCCCCGGTCTTGGATCCTACTCAACCGCCGGTCGCGCTCGTTCCGCCGATCCGCTCGGCAACCTTTCACAGTGCAACGGAACCGGTGAAGTCGGAACCGGCGACGACGGAACCGATCAGAAAGCCACCCCGGAACCACCATCAGGAGGAAACCAAACCCGGTGTGATCGATAAACTCAAAGCGTTTGAGCGCAAAAAAAATGCCTGGCTCAAACGCACCTTCTTGGGGAAATAAACGAAGGAATCTCTCCAAGCACGCACGGCGGCGAAACCGAATTGTCTTGCCAGCGATACACCTGTCCGGAACCACCTCCGGGCGGGTGTTTTTTTATCCCGTGTTCTCACCGACCTGCAATCCGTCGGGCGAATAGATCGATCGGCCGCCATCGACGGGTAAGCAGACACCGTTGACGAACGTGTTTTCACACAAGAAACGCACGGCATGGGCGACGTGCCCCGCGGTTCCGATCCCACCGGTCAACGTGCTGGCACAAAGCTTCAGCCGTTGTTGATCGGGCACCTCATCGGCCAACAGCACCGGCCCGGGTTTGACGCAATTGACCCGAATCGCAGCGTTGCGACTGGCGAATTCGACGGCCAGGGAGCGGGTCATCACATCGATCGCTCCCTTGCTGGGGAAATACGCGGCGTGATCGAGATAGGGCCGAACGGTCGCCCAGTCGCCGAGATTAACGATCGAACCACCCGTCGTTTGTTCGCTCATCACGTCCGCGGCCGCGCGAGCGCACAAGAACGCAGCGACGGTGTTGATCTCGAAGTAACGACGCATCTCCGCCGCCGTGACTTCCCCGATCGGTGTCGGTGACCAGATCGCGGCGCTGTTGACCAGGATGTCCAAGCGGCCAAACGCGGAGACCGTTTCGTTGACCAATCGCTGCGGAACCCCCTCGTCCTCCAACGATCCTTGGGTCACGATCGCATCGCATTGGTAGCCCCGCGTCAGTTCGTCGGCGGCCTGGCCCGCCGCGTCCACGCTGGTGTTGGCATGCAAGGCGATTCGGCAACCGTTGCGGGCCAGTTCGGTCGCGATTTCACGCCCCACACGCGGGGCGCCGCTGCCGGTGATCAAAGCGACCGGGCCGTCACAGTTGAACACGGTTTTTAATAAGCTCATCGGCGCAGTCTTTCGGTGGTGCGAGCGTTGAATTCGAAACGTCGAAGGATGGGATAAAAAATGGGTTTCGGATCTCGAAAGATAGGGGATTGGCTTCCAGCCTCTCCGACCACTTTCCGCCCGTTGCTAAAGGTACTTGGCCAGGGCACCGCCGCGGGCGGCGCGGGCGTCGACCTTGGCGACGGTCTCGGGGTCTTCGATCACCGGCGGTGCCTGCCAGGGTTTGAAACGCGCGTCGATGACGACACTGCCGCGACATCCGAAGTGTTTGGCGATCGTCTCGGCTCCAATGCCCGTCAGATCCGTCGCCGGATTGCTGCGCGTGAACGTGGTCCACAACCAGTTGTTCAGCGATCGCGCCGCGAAGTCGCTGTCGTCGACGATCGTGATCAGCGGAAAGGCATTGATGGGATCATCGGGATGATAGTGCTGGCAAAATCGCTGCACGTCGGCGTGGCCGGTTGTGTCGGCGAAGGACTTGCACTCGATCGCCAACACGCCCGGCATCACGACGCGGGGATCCTGAAATCCCTCGGGCAACTGCAGGTCGGCGGGCAACTCATGGGGCAAGCTGCGGCGGGGCGGACCCGCCGCCGCGATGACCACTTTGGATCCCTTGTTGAATCCGGTGCCGGTGTAGTCCAACGTGTCGATGGTTGTCTGAGTATGAAAATGCAGATCCCGTTTCCAATCCACACGCTGCAGGACGAATCCGAGAAACGTTTCGATCTCATGAATGTCCAACGCATCGGATCGGTCGTCGGCAATCATCAGGTATTTGGCGAGTGAAAGCTGGCCGTTGCCCAGGATCGCATTGGCCTGGGTGAGCAACTCTTGCGGTGCCGATTCCTTCATGTACGGCATGTAGCGTTCGCTGCCGATGGCCAGCAGCAAGGGGTGCACCCCGGCGGCGTCGACCGCATGCACCGCTTTGACTCCGGGAATCACGGTGGGAATGATCGGGTCGGTCAATTCATGGATCAACTGGCCGAACGTCGTGTCTTCTTGCGGCGGGCGACCGACGACCGTCAACGGCCAGATCGCCCCCTTGCGATGCCAAACATGATCGACCTTCATCACCGGAAAGGGGTGTTCCAAACTGTAATATCCCAGGTGATCGCCGAACGGCCCCTCGCGTTTGGTCAGGTCGGGATCGATCGATCCGACGATGGCAAAATCGGCGTCGCCATACACCGGCGCGTGGTTTCCGCGGAGCAGTCCGATGCGTCGGCCCGCCAGGGCGCCGGCGAACGTCAATTCAGTCAGCCCCTCGGGCAACGGCATCACGGCGGCCAGCGTCATCGCCGGGGAACCGCCGACGGTCACCGCGACACGCAGTGGTTTTTGCAACTTGATCGCTTGCTGATGGTGAACGCCGATCCCCCGATGAATCTGATAATGCAAACCGACTTCTTGGTCGCTGTAGTCGTTTCCGGAGAGCTGGACGCGGTACATCCCCAGGTTGATCTTCATCAAGTTTCCCGGCTCGGTCGGGTCTTCGCTCAAGACCTGGGGCAGCGTCACGAAGGCACCTCCGTCGCGGGGCCAGCATTTCAGCTGTGGCAGGTCGGCGAGCGAGCACTGCCCGGCCGCGACCGGGGCACGACGGACGAATTTGGGAAGCATGCGAACCGCGGTCAGTGGGACGCCGGCATAGCGAAACGGCCGTTTGGGGACCGCCGACGGATCGAGTTTCACTTCGATCAATCGTCGCACCGACTCGAGCGTCTCGCGGAACAGGTAGCGGGCCTGATCGAGGGAGGCAAACAGGTTGGACGCCATCGGGAACCGACAGCCCGTGGGGTTGGTGAACAGAACCGCGGGACCACCATTGGCATACACACGGCGTTGGATTTCCGCGATTTCCAAGTTCGGATCGACCGCATCGGTCACTTCGATCAACAAACCGCCGGCGCGAAGATCCTCCACGACGTCTCGGGTGCTGCGGTGTTTCATGGTGGTCGATAAACTACAACGATTGCAAAGTGATTCGGACGCTGCTCGAGCGTGATTGTTCAAGCGTCTGTCAACAACGTCTCAATTGGTGTCATCATCTTATGTCGGAAAGCCCGTCCCAGTCTCAACCGAATCCCGTCGCCCCACAACTGCCATGCCCGAGTTTTGTCGCGACCGACAACCCGATCGGTGAAAAATGTGACGTCTTGATCGTCGGCCTCTGCGACGATGCACCGCTGTCAGCGACCGCGGCCGGTGTGGATCAAGCTCTCGGCGGCGTGATTAGCCGCTTGATCGGTCAAGAAAAACTTTCCTCCGACTCCGGCGAATCGATGCTGATTCCGGGGGTCGGTGAGGAAGGTTCGCAGTTGGTATTGCTGATCGGATTGGGTGAAAAATCAAAACTTGATCGCGAAGCCGCGTTCACGCTGACCAGCACGGCGGTCCGATCGTTGGTTTCCAAGCCGCACGAAAAATGGGTCGTCGCGTTGCCGGAGTGCTTTGACGCAGCCGATCATGATGCGATCGTCGCCGGCACCTTGTACGGCTTGGCAGGCCAATCGATCTACCGCACCAAATCGCCGATCCATGTGCCGGCGACGATCGCCATCGCATCGGCCGACGCAGCCGCGATCGATCGGGGCGTGATCTTGGGCGATTCGATCAACTTGGCGCGGCGGTTGGTCAACGAACCCGCGTCGGTCATCTACCCGGCTTCGTTCGCCGAGCGGGCGACGGCCTTGGCGACAGAAGTCGGGCTGGGGTGTGAAGTGTGGGATGAAAATCGATTGGCCGAAGAAAACTGTCGCGCGATCCTGGCCGTCGGCGCGGGCAGCGACAAACCGCCCCGACTGGTCATCCTCCGGCACGACGGCGGACCGCAGGGCGAACCGCCGATCGCGATCGTCGGAAAAGGCGTCACGTTCGACAGCGGCGGGTTGTCGATCAAGCCCAGCGACGGGATGGTCGACATGAAATGCGACATGGGCGGCGCCGCAACCGTGGTCGGAGTGATGCGCGCGGTGGCGAAATTGGGCGTCAAGAAAAACGTCATCGGATTCTGCGGACTGGCCGAAAACATGGTCAGCGGGTCGAGCTACAAACTCGGTGACGTCATCGTCACACGTAGCGGAAAGACGATCGAGATCTTGAACACCGATGCCGAAGGCCGCGTCGTCTTGTCTGATACACTCGACGTGGCGATCGAGCATCAACCGACGGCGATGGTCGATTTGGCGACGTTGACCGGTGCTTGCATGGTTGCCCTGGGAAATGAAGTCGCCGGCCTGATGACCAACAATCAATCGGCCTGTGATGCCGTCATCGCCGCGGCCCGCGGCGAAGGCGAGCCGGTGTGGCAACTGCCGATGTTCGAGCTGTACAACGAGAAGGTCAAAAGCAAGGTCGCCGACATCAAAAACATCGGCGAAGGCCGTTGGGGTGGCGCGATCACCGCCGCGAAGTTTTTGGAAAACTTTGTCGGTGACGTGCCGTGGGTACACATCGACATCGCCGGACCGGCGTTTGCGGACAGTCCCAAGCCGCATCGCGATGCCGGAGCGACCGGCGTGATGGTGCGAACGCTTGTCCGCTGGATCGAGAATCAGGCGGGGTAGAGAAGTACGCTGTCGCGACCACGTGCCCCTTACGATCATCGACACCTTCAATTTGCGGGGATATCCACAAATTAAATATTCTCGGGGGGCTTTAGTTCCGAAGCTCAGGTCGGATTTGTCGGTGCTTCGAGTACGCACCGTGGCTTAGTGGTCGTCGGCATGTTGGACGGATCAACCCATACGAAAACCGATTCAGTGGACTTCTCCGTTTGGGCGGCGCTGGGCGACATCGACGATCGGTCTGTGGGACCAGATTGGTCCCGTTGACCTCATGCGGACGCTCGTTCGTTCGATCGGTGGCGATAGAGTTTTTTGAGAGCCGCCGTCTGCGACACGGTCGCCCTGGGCGTTGATGAGACCTCAAGATCTGGCGGATGACGTCATGACTTGGCGCCGGGCCAGAACATTTTCCACTTGCTCTCACTCGACTTGCTGCCTTCGCCGGTCTCGGCCGAGGCGTCTTTGCCTTGGAGTTTGGCGGCCAGGTCGCGGAGCGCTTGGGTGATCGGTGCCTTGGGCGCCTGGTTGATCAGTGGCACACCGTTGTTACGGACTTCCACCATCGTGCGATAATCGTTGGGCAACAGCGCGTAAATATCGCGACCGAGTGTTTCCTTGGCCTTTTTCAAGCTGATCTGACCCGATTCCAACCCCGCGCGATTGACCACGATTTCGATCTTGCTTTGCAGCCCCTCGATCTCTTCAAAGCTCATCATCAAACGGACGACGTTTCGCAGACAGGGAAGATCCAATTGGGTGATCAGCAACACCTTGGAAGCCGCTTCGATGGCCGCCATGTCGACCGCGCTATAGGTCTTGGAAAGATCGATCACCAAGTGGGTAAACGAAGCTTTCAACAGGCCGATGACTTTTCGCAGACTCTCGTCGGTGATCCCCAGGGTGTCGTGCAGTTCGACCGGCCGGGGCAACAGGTACAATCCGCTGCTGTGCTTGGTCAAGGATTGCTTGAGCAACTGGATGTCCAACCGCGAGACGTTTTGAACGACGTCGGCGAGCGTGTAGTCGGGGATCGCATCGAGAAAGACGTCGGCGTCGCCGAGTGCCAGGTCAAGGTCCAACAGGGCGACACTGTTGCGGTTGTCAGCGGCAAAAATGCAGCCCAAGTTGACCGCGGCGCTGGTCGTGCCGACGCCGCCGGTTGCCCCAGCGATGGCGACGACTTCGCATCCCCGGGCGCCGCCCTCGCTGGTACCGAACTTGTGTTGACTGACCCGCGTCAGCGCAGCGGCAAGGTCCTCGTGGGACATCGGCAGGGTGAGAAATTCCCGCGCCCCGGCGCGAATCGTTTGCAGAATCAGGTGGCCGTCGGTGCTTTCGCTGGCCGCCAAGATCACCGTGTCGGGCGCGTCGCTGGCGAGTCGTTGAACCAGCCGAATCGATTTCTCCGTGTCATTGTCCAGCGAGATGACGCCCACGTCGGGAGCGGTTTGCTCGATCACATCGGGAAAGAACTCGTATCGCGAGCAATCGGCTTCCAGCCACACGGTGTCCATGCCCAAGAGCATCGACTTGAGTGAATCACGCGTGTCATCATTGGGGTCGACCAATGCGATTCGTAGCACGTTTGTCATTGCAGATGTATCCGATCGCTCATTTCAATTCCATTCTTGCCACCCTTCGACGGCCACGTTGCCGTCGATCGCAGGCATTGTCGGTGGGGTGGCCGACAACCGTATGCCCCTGGCCTGCATCCCAGGCATCAATACTCGTCAGGCGTGCTGATGATGACACCCTCACCGACGACGGTCGGTTCGCTACCCGGAACGATCGCTCCCGGCGGCAGCGCCGATCCACGGTCCAGGGTCGCACCGGGTGGCAATCCCACGCCCGGTGAGAGCAGACTTCCGTGGGCCATCATGGCACCGTTCTGCATCACGTTGCTGTGGATCATCGAGGCGTTGCCTGATGCACCCGGTCCGCTGTCCATCGAACAACCGTCGCCGCCCAACAAGTTGGGGACTTCGATGTGGCCGTTCATGTACAGATCGTGGTCGTTGGGCGACATGCTGTTGAGTCCCGGCCCGCCTCGCGGCACTTGGTAGGGATCCATCGCGTCGACCAGTTCGGGTGTCACCGTGATCAACAGTTCGATGTCATTGCGTTGTTCGCGGACGCTACGGAAGAATCCGCCGATGACCGGCAGCTCTCCGAGCAAGGGCGTGGCCCGGGTGGTCGCTTCGGTGCGGCTCTGCAGCAATCCGGCGATCGCAAACGTCTGGCCGGCTTGCAGTTCCACGGCGGTTTCGACGTATCGCTGACTGAACGCGATGACGTTTGCACCGGCGATGACGAGCGAACGCGATTCGTCGGGTTCTTTGACTTCCGGACGGACTTCCAATCGAATGCGGCCCGGTCCGACGACGAACGGCAAGAAGTCAACCGACGTTCCATATTCCTCGTAGCTGACCGTGACTTGGCCTTGCCCGGACGGAACGATAAACGGGATCCGACCGCCGACGGTGAAGCGTGCCGGACGACCGTGCGTCGCGATCACCGTCGGTTCGGCCAGGTACTTGACCAGATCCTGCTGACGGAGTGCGGAGATGAAGGCATTGAATTCTTCACCTTGAAAAATGTTCGTCGCGTCGGACGCGCTGATCGCGGCCGGATAGCTCGTGAAGGAACGTGTGTCCCCCGCCCAATCCCAGTCGACACCGAGCTCGCGAAGCTTGGTCCGGGAGACTTCCATGATCCGCGTGTGCAACAGCACCTGCTGGACGCCCACCACGCGGATGTTGTTGACGACGGTCGGATAGTATTGCTCCACGATCGCGATCGCCCGATCGACATCGTCAACGCTGGTGACATAACCGGAGACGATCGCCGAGGCATTGACCGGCATCACCTTCAGCGTCGCCAGCGGCAACTGGGACGACAAGATGCCTTCGATCTCGCGGGCGTCGGCGATCACCGTGATGTCCACGGTGTATTGCTTGTCCTCGGTGTCCCACAAGTTGATTTGCGTGGTCCCGGGGGTTTTGGCGAAGACCTGCAGCTGATTCTGTGAAATCGGTGTGGCCCCGAGCACTTCTTCATTGTGAACTTGGAATCGCGGAATCTTCGCCTCCAAGGTCAGAATGCTGCTCGACTTGACCAGCATTTGCATCCGTTCAACCGCACGTGTGATCGTGTGGTTGGCGGCGCCGGCTGTCGCAGCGGCAGAAGTCAGTTGAGTGTCGTCGACGTCTTGCGCGCCGGCATGAGTCGCGAGACACGCCACCGAGAAAAGGGCGATCAACTTGAGCGCGGCTGGGCGGACCGCATTTCGGAACATTTGCATCGCAGGTGCATCCTTGCAGAACCTTCGTCTCGGATCCTTCCGAAACATGATGCCGATGACTTTCACCATCGACATACATCAGTTCGTTGCGAGTAACGTCGGGATAAAAAAGGGGACGGGTCACGCTCGCCGT
Source organism: Stieleria sedimenti (assembly GCF_025060895.1). GTDB lineage: Bacteria > Planctomycetota > Planctomycetia > Pirellulales > Pirellulaceae > Stieleria > Stieleria sedimenti. The sequence goes on from NZ_JANZKV010000015.1 coordinate 31,225, forward strand.
TTCGGTCCGTCTTGCTCCAGAGTCTGAAGCAAGGTCTTTCCTACAACGGCGAGTCTTGATTTACTTCATTCATCTATCGAGGGTTCACTCTTCAGATCCTTCTCCGCCTTCGGGCTGAAAGAAGGGGCTGTCGGCGCCTCGTAGATAATCATCGGAATTCGGTTTGTTTTGGTCGGCTGATTGTTCGGCCGAGTCATCCGTGGTGGCCAGGTCAAGCGCTCCGGTGTCTCCGACGACACGCGGCAACGGTTCCCCTTCCACCCATTCGTAAACAATCATCCTTCCGTTGATGATTTTTGTGGTGCGGAAGGTGGCTTTCTTGGGCCCGGCTTCCGCCTGTTCTACTTCTACGGGTTTTTCTTCCGCGGCAAGCTTTCGGAGCCGCTCTTGTTCGTCACGACGGTCCTGCAGGTCTCGCAGGAATTTGCGGGCCGCTTCGCTGGGTTCCCCTTCGGGAATGCTTTCGTCATCGGCCGTCGGGCTGCCCAGCGACAACGAGATCTCGCCGAGTTTCTTGGCAAAGTCAAAGGCTTCCACATCGGCCTTGCGGATCAGCAACTGAATGTCGCGAGCGGATCGTGTGCGTGGTTGCTCCGGATCAAACTTGGTGATCCCATCGATTCCATAAACCTTGATGCCCGTCAAGACATCCAGGGCCATGTCACGAGCAAACATCTCGCCCTTGGTGAAGAAGCCGCGGATATCGACGCGGTCACCCGGACTGACCAGGTTGACCGTTCCGTCACGACCGGCGGGCAAGGAGACAACGGCATAGCCTTTCGGCACCACCTTGTCTTCGACTTCGTTCATTAATTTCAGGTCCAACATCGGCTCGCCGGCGAACAGCGGGACCTTGGCAAATCGCCCCTCAAACTGACTCAGCTCCGCCGAGGCACCTTTGGGGATTCGATCGGCCGGCCACTGTTCAAGCCGCAGCTTCTCGGCCGTGATTTGTTCTTCGGGATTGATGGAAACCGTGGTGACCAAGATCTCCGCCATTTCGGTGGGGGTGCCGTTTTGTGCCTGCATCCACTGTCCGACTCCGACGGCCGCAACGGTGCCGCAGATGCCGGCAAGTAGCAAGAAAAGTGATTTGTTTCGCATGGCGTGTGCTGGTACCAGACCAGGTGATAACGTGTCGGGTGTGGAGGACTGAGCTGGGAGGAGGCTGTCGACCCACTCACTTCACTCGGTTACAACCAGCTCTCGCCTGCAACCGGGCAAGCCGCAGGCGTAGGGCTGGTGTAATAGGCTTGCTTTCTCTAGACGCCAAGGACGAGCTAACTAGGATAAATTCCCAAAAACAGTAGGTCTTGGGGTGCAACCCACCCTAATTCCGGTGGATTTCCTGGTGTCCAAAAACAGACGTCTGACCTTCCGTTCAGATAAGCATTCCGGCGTAGGCAAAATAGAGAATCGATCCGATTGCCATCGGTATTCCGTATGGCAGCAAATACATGGTCGGTTTTCGCTCGCGGGCGATCTTGGAAAGCTCCGAAGGTTTCTTCACCGTTTTCCATTCTTCCAAAATTTGTAGCGCCATGGCGTAGTGCTTGGTCCAGTTCCCGCTCTTCCAGATCATGAACACGGCCATGATGCCGCCCACGATTGCGGTCGCGGCAAACGCGTAGAGCGTCACCACAGTGCCGAGCCAGGCACCGACTCCGGCGAGCAATTTCACGTCGCCGCCGCCCATTCCGCCGACATTCCGCAGCACGAGCAACAACATCATTCCGACGAAGGTGCCCAGCAGGCTCAATCCCAGTCCGGCCATGCCGCCCTGGATGGTGCAGTGCACCCAACCGCAGATGATGAATGGAAAGGTCAGCCAGTTGGGAACCTTCAAAATGGCTCCATCGATGACCGCGGCAACGATCAAGACGACCGTGACAAACCAGACGGCCCAATTCTCTGTCAGACCCTGGATGATGGTTTCCATGGCGTAGTTCCCCGTGACGAATCTCTAGAAAGGTGTGTTGGTGGTCGAGTCAACGCGCGGCGGTATCGGATGGGACGCCGGCCGCGGCGTGGTAGGCAGGAGTGGGAGCATGCCGACCTGCGGCATGCGGCGAGTGGATCACGCGAAGATTCAGCGCGGTCCCAACATCCAACTGAACATCGCAAACAGCAACGTGATAAAACAGCACGAAAGCTGCCAAACGTGTTCTGCCGCATCAGTGGGAAGGAGTGGATAGTTCATGGTGGATTCCGTGGTCGCCCGAGGCGGGTGGGCGCAAAAAAAGAGACTCGACGTGGCCGATGTGAATGCGACTCAGCCAAACACCGGCCAATCGTCGAGAATCTCTCGGGGTGGTTGTCGGCGAAGCTTCTGAGCGAGAACTTCGCCAACACCGAATCAGTTGGCAGCGATTGCCGTACCGACTTCTTGGAACTTCTTGTTCGACTCGGTACCGATCGTGCCGACTGCAGCCAAGCAAACGACGACGATCAGGGCCAACATCACAGCGTATTCCACTGCGGTCGGGCCATCTTCTTCCTTCAAGAACTCAACGATGCTATTAGCAAACTTTTTCATTATTCAAACTCCTCGGTGGGATGTCATTTACATGACTCCCGACGATGACTTACTGGTCCAATTCAACGTGAAGAGGATCCCGGAAAAGAAGCAGCCACGTCTCCAAAAGACTTGCCTAGGCAATCGGGATCGCGTCTGAAACACGATCTCGACTGTTCCCTTGGCAGCTCGGCTATCCTTCGAGCAAAGCGAGTTGCTTTGCCCACGGACCCGCAGCTTTGCGCCCCGCCCTTTCGATGCGGTTTGCCTTTTTCTGGGGAGCCAGGCCGTCCGAGCATTCTGGTGACCGTCGATTGGTCGAACCCTCGGAAGCAGATCATCGTGACCCGCTCTCAACAGAAACCTATGTCAGGAATCGGGCGAGTCAAAAAACTCCAGTTAGACAAGGCGTTCCGCATCGAAAAAGGGTGACGTTGGTCTGGATGTAACAGATAAACCAAGCGTTGCCCCCTGCAGCGGGATCGCCCTTGGGCTGGCACTCTGAATCTAATGGCTTGCGCTCCATGCCACGTACGTTGGCACCAACCGGGGTGTTTGTTGTTAGCGGTCATGCGCGAGCCCACCGGTCTTTCAAGCTGACAGCGGACGGCTCGCGACCTGTCGATTGAATCCGATCACACATGGGATCAGCCGTTTCGCGCGAGCGTACGGGCCTGTCGCACAAAGAAAACACACCGGGGCCCGTAGGCTCGCGCCAAACGGCTGATTCAATCGACAGGCCGCTGGCGCCGTTCCGCCAACGCCTATCGTTCCGAAGCCGGTGGCAAGGGGCATTGCGTCAAACAGCGATCGGCCCGTTTGGCCACGCTGCGCAAAAAAAAACGCCCCGGCGCCGATGATCGGTGACGCCGGGACGTGTTTTGGCTGTGCCGCTGAAGCGACCTCGCTTCGGGCAACGATCGTCCGCTTAGTTGGCGGCGATTGCAGACCCAACTTCTTGGAACTTCTTGTTCGACTCGGTGCCGATCGTGCCGACAGCGGCCAAGCAAACGACGACGATCAGGGCCAACATCACAGCGTACTCCACTGCGGTCGGGCCATCTTCTTCCTTCAAAAACTCAACGATGCTATTAGCAAACTTTTTCATCTTTCAATCTCATATGTGGGGAGCCTTCGAAACCGAAGACATCCATTGCTGACTTAATGGGCCATTCCAACGTGAAAAGGAACCCGGAAGAGGAGCAGCACCGACTCCAGAAAAGCGAAGCCGACCACCGTCCGAAACCGTGTCCGATCGACTCTGCTCTCGCAGCGCCGATCGGGATTTCGGAAACGCATCGTCACGGACACGTTCTCTACCTGGACCGTATGTCAGAAAGCCGATGAAGCAAAAATGTGGAGCATCGAAATGTCATCGTCGGCAGATCCGGGTGTGCCTGTCACGGTCGTAACGGTCAACAGGAGTCAAACCCTGCGGGCACACCCTGTTTGAGTGTCTCAGTACGACTCGATTGGTCCTGCAATCGAACTGCGCCGTAGTCTCAGACGACGGAATCGCACTCAAATTGTCAATGGATGAACTCACTTGGAAGGTTTAACGATGCAATTCAATTCTCGACTCACCACCACCGTCCTGTCCCTCGTCCTTGTCGCTTCGTCAGGGTGCAGCTACGTCGAATCCTTGTTCAACAAGAAGTCCGGCGACAACAAACTGAGCAAAGCGGAGATCAAACGAATGATCAAGGAGAGTGAGAACGATCTTCCTCACCGCTTGGACGAGAATTTCACGTTGACCAAAATCACGATGGATTACGGTGGAACACTCAATGGCTGGTACACCGTCAGCGACGAATTGACCGCACAGCTCCGAAGAATTGGGAATGTCAAAATCGAAGAAGCGATGCGAGAGAACATCGAAAAACTCGATTTGGATGACTGTGACGTGCCAGAGCAAATCATCCAGATTCTGGAGCAGGATGAATTTGCGATTCAATACATTCTCGAAGACAAGTACGGATTGCCGATCGCGTCGGTCGTGATCAGCAAAGAAACGATGGATGGTGAAGAACGGATCGGCCGCCCGCAACAGAATCCCTTCGCCGTTCGCAACGTCTCCAACAAGGGCGGCAAATAAATCGTCGCTGTCGTCGATAAATACGGCGAAAAGTGAGGTCCGTGGCTCCCTGACGGAGGCACGGGCCGGCATCGGGCAAATATCATAAGGGGAATTGAAATCCAAACCCCTGCCATGGAACCCGATGACCATGATCCGACTCGGACTCTGCCTGATCGTTGCGCTCGCCCACGTCATTTCCGCCCCCGCCCAAGACGCCGCCAAAAAGCCGGCCCCCAAGAAGGTCAACCCGGCCTTTCAACCCCCGGAAGTCAACCCCAAGCTTCCCAATGTCCTGCTGATCGGTGACTCGATCTCCATCGGCTACATGGTCGCCGCGCGGGCGGCGATGCAAGGCAAGGCCAACGTGTTTCGACCGCCCACCAACTGCGGCCCGACGACGCGTGGATTAGATCAGATCGATCAATGGCTCGGCGATCGCAAGTGGGATGTCGTTCATTGGAATTTCGGACTGCACGACCTGAAGTACATGGGGCCCAAAGGTCAGAATCTGGCCGACCCCAAAGCCGAGGGTTCGCACCAACAGGTGCCGATCGACGACTACCAGTCCAATATCGAAACGCTGGCCCGCCGCATCAAGCAACAGGCCAGGATCGTCATTTGGCGGGAGACGACGCCTGTTCCCGAGGGTGCCGCTGGACGCGTCGTCGGTGACTCGGTCAAGTACAACGCCGCCGCGGCAAAAGCGATCGCCAAAGTCGGCGGGATCCAGACCGATCCGTTCTTCGCCTTCGCCGAATCGGTCAAAGAACACCAGCGGCCCGCCAACGTCCATTACACCCCCGACGGGTCGAAGCTGCTCGGTGAACATGTCGCCGGAGTGATCGAGTCCGCACTGGCCGACTAAGACACCGACTGAGACGCCAGCTCCTGACGTCGCCCCAGCCTCGGCACGTCGCGCGATTTACGCCACCGTGATGTCGGGATCCAAGTAGACGTCTTGAATGGCGTTGAACAACTCGATGCCTTCCCCCATCGGGCGTTGGAACGTCTTGCGACCGCTGATCAATCCCATGCCGCCGGCACGCTTGTTGATGACGGCGGTGCGGACGGCTTGTTGGAAATCATTCGCACCGGATCCACCGCCGGAGTTGATCAAGCCGCAGCGTCCCATGTAGCAATTGAGCACTTGGTAGCGCGTCAGGTCGATCGGATTGTCGGTGGACAGCTCCTCATAGATTCGGTCGTCATACTTGCCATATTTGTTTCCGCCTTGGTTGAGCGCCCGATAGCCGCCGTTGTTGGTGGGTTGTTTCTGTTTGATGAAATCGGCGTTGATCGTCGATCCCAAATGATTCGCTTGCCCGGTCAAATCGGCCGAGGCTTCGTAGTTCACGCCGTCGACGGTGAATGCCGAGTTGCGTAGGTAGCACCACAGCATCGTGAACATGCCCAGCTCGTGGGCTTGGGCGAAGGCATCGGAAATCTCTCGAATTTGTCGTGTCGATTCCGGCGAGCCGAAATAGACCGTCGCTCCGACACCGACGCATCCCATGTTCCAAGCGTCGCGGACGCGGGCAAAAGGAACCTGATCGTAGGTGGCCGGGTAGGTCATCAGTTCGTTGTGATTGAGTTTCAAGATCATCGGGATGCGGTGCGCATACTTTCGCGCGATCCCGCCGAGCACACCGAACGTCGATGCGACCCCGTTGCACCCCGCTTCGACGGCCAATTGTGCGATGTTGGCTGGATCGAAGTAAATCGGGTTGGGGGCAAACGAAGCACCACCGGAATGCTCCACGCCTTGATCGACGGGCAAGATCGACAGATAGCCCGTCCGCGCCAGGCGACCGTGATTGAACAGCGACTGCATCGCGCAAAGCACGCGGGGGCTGCGGTCTGAGTGGGCCCAGACCTCATCGACGAAATCGGGACCGGGCAGATGCAATTGCGACGCGGGAATGGTTTCGCATTGATGGCTCAACAGGGCTTCCCCATCGCTACCGAGCAGATCGAGCACATTGGTCTTGGTACTGGTCGTCATCTTGGATTTTCCATTTCAAAAATTGGGCGGAATTGCACAGCCGATGCGCGGCTGCGTCACAAAACAGACCGTGCGACGGTGATCTCAACCGAAGCAAACGGGACTCCGATCGCAATCGCAATCGATTTGGGACTCGGGTCTGTCCGTCTGTGGCGCGCCTTGGTTTGTTCGCAAGTTTTGGGCCAGCAGCCAATTCGACAGCGACGGATTTTTTAAAACAGCGGAGGGTGCAAGCCCAATGCCATCAACTATGGCACCGAAGGAGTTAGCGGAACGGCGCGAGCGGGCGGTCGTTTTTGTGAGCCGCGACGCGTAAGCGNNNCCCGCGAGCCGTCCGGTTACGGCTTGAAAGACCGGAGGGCTCGCGGCCTGTCGATTTAGACGATGTTCCGAAATGAACGTGATCATGCCAGCCCGACGCGTGAGCGAGGGGCGCCGCGTGGCCCCTTGCTAACGCGTGCGGGCTTAAATCGACAGGCCGCTCGCGCCCTGCCGCTAAAACCCGAAGGAACACAGGGAAAAAATGCTTCGCAGTGCTTGCCCGCCGTGGCGTTCGGATTTGCCACCCCTGGTGGATCCAGAGTAGACTGAACTGCCCCCGCGGTCCTTTGTCCGCCCACTTCCAAGTCTTGGCACCCTCCCACCTATGCCAGATCCACCGCGACGCGTTAGCCATCCCCTGGCCGTGTTTCTCCCCGCCCTGTTTTTCAGTCCGCTGCCGAACCTGTGGTGCGTTGCGATGGCGTGCTTCGTGTCGCTCGCGTGGATGGACGCTGGCCCGGGCGTTGCGACCGCCGACGAAGGACAAGACGAATCCTTGCCGCTCGAAACGGACGCTGAAAAGGTGCAGTGGTTCGAAACGAAGATCCGCCCGGCACTGATCGAGCACTGCCTGGAATGCCATTCGACTCAGACCGAGGCGAGCGGCGGGCTGGTGCTGGATTCCCGCGACGGCTGGCAGACCGGCGGCGATCTCGGCCCCGCGATTGTCCCCGGTGACGCCGCGGCAAGTCGTTTGATCCTAGCGATCGCGTACGAAGATCCGGCCCTGGAAATGCCTCCGGACGGGAAACTAGACGACACCACGATCGCGGCGTTTCGGCGGTGGGTCGAAAACGGTGCCGTGGATCCTCGACAACCGAGTCCAACGGGCGGGGAACCGACGCGGCAAACGGGGCTGCCCGTCGAGCGTGCCCACGAACACTGGGCGTATCGGCCGATCGCCGCTTCCGATGCCTCAATCGATGCCTGGATCGACCGCGACCTGGCCCGGCACGGACTGACCGCGGCGCCCCCGGCCGAGCCGCGGGCGCTGGTGCGACGGCTGGTGTTCGACCTGCACGGGCTGCCGCCGTCACCGCAGACCATCGATGCCTTTTTGGCCGACCCCTCACCGCTGGCCTACGAGCGGCTGGTGGATCGATTGCTGTCATCCCCACACTTCGCCGAACACTTTGCACGACGCTGGATGGACGTGGTGCGCTATGCCGAATCGATCACGCTGCGCGGGTTTATTCTTCCCGAAGCGTGGCGTTATCGTGACTACCTGATCTGGTCGTATGCCAACGATCGACCCTTTGATCAGATGATTCGCGACCAGATCGCCGGTGACCTGTTGGCTTGCGATGACATCACCGAGACCCAACAGCGGGCGATCGCGACCGGTTTCCTGGCGCTGGGCAATTCGAACTTGGAAGACCAAGACAAAACGAAACTCGAATTCGATCATATCGATGAGCAGCTCGAAACGATCGGGCGCGCTTTCCTGGCGCAAACGATCGGATGCGCCCGCTGTCACGACCACAAGTTTGATCCGATCCCGACACGCGACTACTACGCGTTGGCGGGGATCATGAGATCAACCACACCGTTGAAACACGCCAACCTGTCCAAGTGGATCGAAAAACCGCTGCCGCTGGATCCGGCCGACGAAGCGCATTATCGTGCTGTGCAGTCCCGGGCGGATGTCGTCGCGGCCGAATTAAAGACGTTGCAATCGCTCGAAAAAGGCAATCCGGGCAAAGACAATCGCGTGGTTTCGGTTGACTCGCTGCCGGGTGTCGTCATGGACGACGCCGACGCGAGTTACGTGGGTGCCTGGACCGAGTCGACGTTTGTCAAACCCTATGTCGGTGCGGGCTACCGGCACGACGGCACAACCGGACAAGGCAGCAAGTCGGTCACCTTCGATCCGGTCGATCTGCCCACCGGACGCTACGAAGTCCGCCTCTCGTACACGTCTCATGACAATCGAGCCACGAACGCCGTCGTCAAAGTCTTTAGCGCGAACGAGTCGACCACGGTTCGGGTGAACCAACGACGCCGCCCCCCGATCGACGGACTTTGGATTTCATTGGGCGTTTTCCCGTTTGAAAAGGACGGCCAATCGTTCGTCATCGTCTCGAACGAAAACGCCGACGGTTGCGTCATCGTCGACGCGATTCAATTCTTGCCGATCGACGCTCAGCCGTCTGCGGCGAAGATGGCGGCCGACGCGAAAACCACGGATGTCGACCTGGAGGCGGTCGCCGCACGACGCAAAGAACTGTCCGCCGAATTGAAACAGTTGCAATCCGAGCTAAATCGACGGCCCATGTATCTGACCGTTTCCGAGAGTGAACCTCGCGAGGAAATTGCGGTCCGTGTTCGCGGTAACGTGCACCAGTTGGGCGACACCGTCCGCCGCGGTTTTCTCACCGCGATCGGACCGGCGCAGCGTTATGCAGACCGCATCGGCACCGACGGCAGCGGTCGCGTCGAACTCGCCGAGTGGATTGCCGATCCGAGCAACCCGCTGACGGCACGGGTGTATGCCAATCGCGTTTGGTCGTGGTTGATGGGCGAAGGCTTGGTCGCGACCGAGAACAATTTTGGAACGACGGGCGAGTCTCCGTCGCACCCGGAACTGTTGGATGCGTTGGCCGGCGTGTTGATCGATCACGGCTGGTCGACCAAATCGCTGGTTCGAACGATTGTCTGCAGTGATGCCTATCGCCGCGCGGTCACCGAAGACCCCGCGCGGATCGCGGTTGATCCGAACAACCGGCTGTACGCCTCGGCCAGCGTCAAACGTCTTCCGGTGGAAGCCCTCCGCGATGCAATGCTATGCGTCAGCGGTGAAATCGAACATCGCTGCGGAGGCTCGACAATCCGCCCCGGCACCTCGTCGGATTACAACTACAAGCACGACTTGAAACGGCGCAGTCTCTATTTGCCGGTGTTTCGCAATTCGCTGCCACCCCTGTTCGGACTGTTCGACTTTGCCGACTCCAGCGTGTCGGTAGGCCAGCGCGGGCAGAGCACGGTCGCACCCCAGTCGCTGGCGATGATGAACCACACCTGGATCATTGAGCGCGCCCGGCAGGCCGGCAAGCGGTGGTTGTGCGCGTCCGCCGACGGTCCGGCCGAGTCGGTTTCAGCCAAATCAATTGTCGAGCAACTCTACCTCTCCTGCTACGGTCGGCGGCCGGATGCGGAGGAACTGCAACTCTGTCTCGAATACCTCGGCGGTGAAAACGCATCGCCGAGTGAAGATCGCATCGCCGACCTGATTCAATCTCTGTTCGCCTCCATCGACTTTCGGTATTTGGAATGAATGACGACATGACGCCCGACGGGGAACGGATCGCGCGGCGCATGATGCTGCAGCAATCGGCCTGCGGTTTTGGTGCCTTGGCCTGCGGGGCGATGGCGGCCAGCTCGTTCACGGCGCCGGCGTCTTGTGCGGCCGGCCCGGCGATGCCGCCCGGTCCGCATTTGATGCCACGCGCCAAACGAATCATTTTTTTATTCATGCAGGGCGGTGTCAGCCAGGTCGACTCGTTCGACCACAAGCCGGCGTTGAACATCCACGACGGCAAGAAGATGCCGTTTGACGATGCCCGCGAGTTCGCCCGATCCGGCCAGCGCGGCATCGAGCAACGGTTGATGAAGTCGCCCTGGGAATTCAAACCCTACGGCCAGTGCGGACGTTACGTTTCGGATCTGTTTCCCGAGACGGCGCGTCACGTCGACGACCTGTGCTTCATCCATTCGATGCATACCGATGGCGTCGCACACGGACCGGCGACGCTGTTTCTGCATTGCGGCTCGACCAACTTCGTCCGTCCCTCGGTCGGCGCTTGGATCTATTACGGGCTGGGCACAGAAAACGCCGCGTTGCCGGGATTTGTCTCGATTGCACCCTCGATCGGCAACGGGGGTCCGCGAAATTATGGCAGTGCGTTCTTGCCGGCGCGATTCCAAGGGACACCGATCGGAACGGCCGGCCGCAGCGATCTGGAGATCGACAACCTGGTCCGCCAGGACGCGTCGATCGAGCGCCAGAAAGCTCAACTGGAATTGATCGATCGATTGAATCGACGACAGATCCAGCGACGCGGGACTGGCAACAGTGAATTCGAAGCGATGCAGCAATCCTACCAACTCGCTTGGCGGATGCAGCAAGTCGCACCGGACATTTTGGATTTGTCCAGCGAATCGGCGACCACGCTCTCCGAATATGGAATCGACGATCCCACGACCCAAGACTACGGCCGAAAGTGTCTGTTGGCCCGACGGCTTTGCGAGGCCGGCGTACGATTCGTGCAAGTCAACTACGGCGACAACTCGGCCAACCCCGCTTGGGACCAGCACTCGAATCTGCCCAAACATGCCACACACGCCAAGGCGGTGGATCGCCCGATTGCCGCGTTACTGGCGGATCTCAAACGACGGGGCCTGTTAGAAGACACCATCGTTTGGTGGGGCGGAGAATTCGGTCGAACGCCGTACTCGCAAAGCAACGGCACCGGCCGCGACCACAACCCAGCCGGTTTTACGGTCTGGCTCGCCGGCGGCGGCTTTCGTCCGGGGATGGCCTACGGCCGAACCGATGAGTTCGGATTCGCCAGCATTCAGAACAAGGTCCACATGCATGATCTGCATGCGACGCTGCTACACCAGCTGGGTCTTCATCACGAGCAATTGACGTATCGTCACGCCGGCAGAGACTTTCGCCTGACCGACGTTTACGGCCGCGTGATTGATGAAATCATCAGTTGAGTCGAAACTCGTTTCGAGTTTCGTCGCGTGATCGCGTGTTAGTGTCCGGCCAACTGAACGTTTTCGGCTCGAGGTCCCTTGGGTCCCTGTCCGACGGTGTACGTCACTTCTTGACCTTCGCGAAGGTCATTGAATTCGACGCCTTCGACAGACGAACTGTGGAAGAACATGTCGTTGTTGCCTCCGTCGGTCGAGATGAATCCGAAACCTTTGTCGGTCACGCGTTTGATTTTGCCTTTTTCCATTTCCGTATCCGTTGTTAAAAAACAGTTGTGTCTCGATGCGTTGCGTGAAACGTTCACGCAAGCTTGGAGACACGGTGGGTGTTGCATCACGTTGCCGGTCCATCGGAACCCGACACGATTGTGTTCGGCTCACAGGATCGCGCCGCGTTGACGCGGCGCCGGTGCTTACGTGATCTTGATTGTTCGCCCTTCAACAGGGGCGAAGTCATTGATTGATTGAAAGTTTATGACGAGGGTGAATCGTTGGGATCGACGACATCGGTCGCGTCGGGTGCGAGGTCTTCAACGGCGGATTTGCGGTCGTTGCGACGCTGTCGTTTCTCTTCCGCTTTACGCTTCTTTTCCATCTCGCGCTGTCGTTTGGCGAAGGTGTTTTGATTTTTCGTAATTTGATCGACTCCTCTTGAACTAGTAGTGTGATGCACGTCCCCGGCTGGCGAGGACGTTACGGCCGAATGAACCCGACGTCAAACCGTCTTGGGTCGCACTTCGACTTTGATCCGGTCGATGACGCGAGAGATTCCTTCGATGGACGAAACCGCCCTGAGAATCTGCTTGCGTTCGACTTCGTTTTTGATCGTACCGTTGAGCGTGACTTCGCCGCTGCGCACATCACCGCTCACTCTGGGTGAACTGGAACATTTCTTGGACAGGCGACTTTGAACGTTTTTCAATAGTGTCTTGTCTGGAATTCGATTACCGAGGGCCATCGTTCACTCCTAGGTGAAACGGATGTAACAAATACCATCGGCATCGGATCAATAATTGCGCCGACTGAATGCACCGGGTATTGAATTGGGAATCCCGAAGGGGGAGGGAACCTTTCATCCGTCGCGTTCCTCCCGAGGTCCGGGAAAGGGATTGGCGGGCGACGGCTTGGCATCGCCCGGTTTCGTTGGGCTGTTTTTGCGATCGGTGATGCCGTTGCCTCGTGGCGGTTCTTTACGATCCACACCAGGAATCGAACGGGCGACTTTCCCACGCAGATTTCCGCTGCGAAACGCCACCGCCATGGCTTGCGGGACCTGGGCCTCCGCGTTGACCAAATGGGCTCGATTCTCGGCGACCTTGGCCAGCATCTGTTGCGTTTGGGCCACCGCGTCGGCGCGGCGTGCTTCGGCCCGGGCGCGGGCGATTCGGCCATCGGCATCGGCTTGGTCGCGTTGCAAGCGGGCGCCGATGTTTTCGCCGACGTCGATGTCCGCGATATCGATCGAGACGATGGCGAATGCGGTGTTCGAATCGAGTCCGTGGGCCATGGCGGCCTCGGAAATCTGAAGCGGCATTTCCAAGACGTCCATGTGCGTCTCCGACGACCCGATCGCGCTGACGATCGCTTGGCCGACGCGGGCGACGATCGTTTCTTCGGTTGCTCCACCGATCAATTGATCCAGATTGGTGCGGACCGTCACCCGTGCACCGACCAGTAGTTCGACGCCGTTTTTTGCAATCGCGCTCAGCAACGGTCGGCCCTCGCGGGCTTCGGGACAATAAATGACTTTCGGCGTGACACTCGTCTGCACCGCATGAAGCACGTCACGGCCGGCCAGATCAATCGCTGCGGCGCGATCAAAATCCAACTCGATCCCGGCGCGGTGCGCCACGATGATCGCCTGAACGACGTTCATGACATCGCCGCCGGCGAGCGCATGAATTTGCAGGTCCGCGGTCTGGATGCCGCCCTGACGATCGATCCGTAACCCGGCCTGCCGGCACATGATTTTTGCCGTGACCATCATCCGCAGATCCAACTTCAGCAGATACATCACGATCAAGCTCTTCATCGTGATGTCCGCGCCGGACATGTAGGCTTGGATCCAGTACGCACCGCATTTGCTGAGCACCCAGAACATCGCGATCGCGATCACACCCCCGACCAGCGCAGCGCCGATCAAAAGTTGCAGTTGGGAGGGCATCCCAATGCTCAAGACGGGTTCCAACAAGAACGCCAAATGTTTACCGCGCAGCTATCGTTTCGCTCATCGAGAAAACAATTGCTCTCGACACAGCTTTTTCACATTCCGGCTCACCTCCACTGAGGCTCACCCAAGGACGTTCATCCAAGTGATGCTGACGCTCTTTAGATCATTGACCGCACCGACGATCAGAGGGGTGCGGGGTGGCTCGCGTAGTCGGTTTGTTCGACACGCGTCGCCGATCGACCGGCATCGCAATGGATCACCGGTCGCTAATCATCACTTCATCCTACCGACGCCAACGCCGCCCGCAATGGAGAAAGTTCGTATTCGGCGAGAATAGGGGCGTTGGTGCCGGCAGAAACTTTTGGCGGGCTGTTGATCGAGTGAGCCGCGACGCATAAGCGGCCGGGCATTCCGGCGCCGCCCGAGGCCTTACGGCCAGCGGCTCACCATTAACTCGGCAGATCCCGACTAAAACGACAGCCCGCTTGCGCCCTGTCGCCAAAATCTCGTGAAACACAGGATATCGATGCTCCGCAGCGTTACCCGAAATTGGGCACTCAATCACGCCGCGATCGGTTGGTCCGCTCCACACAAACTCTGGTAGAACCGGTTTTTACCGATCAAATCTTCGTGTTTTCCGCTGGCGGCGACCCGTCCCTGTTCGACCACGACCACGCGATGCGCCATCGCCAAGGTGCTCGGCCGGTGAGTGATCATCACCCCGGTCCGCCCGACCAGGAACTTTTCGAGTGCCTTGTGGATCAGCTGCTCGCTTTCCATGTCGATCTGGCTGGTCGCTTCGTCGAGAATTAGAATATCGGGGTTGCGCAAGAACGCCCGGGCCAAGGCGATTCGTTGCATCTGTCCACCGGAAAGGCGCATCCCGCCGGTCCCGAGGATGGTTTTGTAACCCTCCGGCGTCTTTTTGCGAATGAAATCGTCGGCGAAGGCCAGTTTGGCCGCCCGCACGACATCGTGCGAATCGGCACCCGGGCTGCCGTAGCGAATGTTGTTTTCGATCGTGTCGTCGAACAAGATCGTCCGCTGGGTCACCAACGCAAGCCGCTTGCGCAGATCGCGGGTCCGCATTTGATCGATCGGCACATCGTCCAACAGCACCTGTCCGCCTTGCGGGTCGTCGAAGCGACACAGCAGACTGATCATCGTGCTCTTGCCACATCCGTTAGGGCCGACGATGGCAATCGTTTCGCCGTGCGGGATCTCAAGATCGATGCCGCGGAGCACCTTGGGGCCGGAGGGGTATTGATATTCGACAGCGGCGAAGCGAATGCTCGTGTGCGGTCGCTGGGGCGAACGGGCGACGGTCGGCTCTTCGACCCGAACGGGCATGTCGACGATTTCCATCACACGCACCGCCGCCGCGATGCCGCGCTGCAATCCGCTCCAGACGTCGGCCAACTTGCGCGCCGGATCCGACGCACCGATCAAGAAGCTAAAGAACAGAAAGACTTGGCCTTGCTCCAACGGTTCGGTTGTCATTTGCAAACCGAACAGATGCGTCTGCTTGTTCAGCACCAGGTAGCCGCCGGCCAGGATCGCCAGGGACACGGTGGTCATGCCCATCAATTCGGTCGTCCCACGAGCCAGCGTGTTGTAGAACGCCATCTTCATCGTTTTCTGGTAGTAGGCGAACGTGCCGCGGCGAAGTCGGGCGCGTTCGAACGCCTGGGTGTTGGACGCTTTGACCAGACGAATCCCGGCGAAGGAATCATTGAGCATCCCGTACAACTGGCTCATCTCTTCCATCGCCCGTTTGCTGGCCCGACGGATGGCGCGACTGAGTTGTTGCATCACCAGCGCCAGGATCGGCGAGACGATCAACACCAGAAACAGCAAGCGGTGACAGACGATCGCGGCACCGATCAAACAAGCCATCATCTTCAGCGGCTCGCGGATCATGCGGCCGAGCAAGGTCGACACGCCGGCGGTGACCAGCGCGACATCATTGGTCAATCGGGCCGTTAAATCGGCCGAGCCGTTTTCGCCGAAAGCATCCAGGTCCAAACGGAGCGCCTTGCGAAAAAAGATCGCTCGCAAATCGATCGCCGTCCGCCCTCCGACATACTGCACCCACATCATGTTGGCGGTCAGCGCGACCAATTTCAACGCCGTGCCGACGACCAAGAACGTCAGGATGGCCAACAACGTCCCAAACGGCGTCGTCGGGGCGTAGGCGTCGACCCAGGGTTTGGCTCGGCGATACCAATGAGACTTGCTGGTCTGACGCGCCGCCTGAGCGCGGAGTTCGTCAATGGAATCCCCTGCAGTGGCCGCGCCGGACTCGATCTGGGCGATTTGAGCGGTGTACGTTTCAGCCGCCTGATCCGCTTTTTCAATCGACTGCTGGACGTATTCCGAAAGCGTATCGCCGGCAAAGACGACATCGACGATCGGCAACACCGCACTGATGTTGGCACTCCACAACAGTGCGATCGCCAGCGAGGAAACAGCGATCCCGGCGACGGCCCAGTGACGTCGAAAAGCCAGTCTCAGTACTCGAACGAAAGGCGTGTTCACGGGGCCGTCCTTGGTCACCGTCGTGGGCGATGCTGTCAAATGGTTCGGTCGACGCGTCGGAAATGTCGAGGATGGTTGTCGATCCGCGCGGGAAACAGTCGCGTTTTAGCGAAACGCTTTAGCCGTGGCCAGTCCGTTCTGGAAACTCAAGATCAATGGCCGCCGTCGATCAAAAAATCCCGGCACCGAATTCGCTGTCTTCGCCGCCGACACGCTTCTCTTCCTGCTCGCTCGATGTTCGTTGTTTGGACGGACTCGGCGAGGCGTGGGGCGGATCAATCAACGCCGTGTCCACGTCTTCGCCGGCATCGGCAAAGTCGTCGTCGTATCGCGAACGATAGCCTGGCTGTTGGCAACGACTCAGTTCCGATTCGAACTCTCGAATCACCGCGTCCTGAATCAGTTCGCGACACTCGCTGTTGATCGGATGGGCGACGTCGGCATACAGTTTTTGCGGCGAATCGAGCCCGCCGTCGCTGTCGAAAGAAAGCTTGTTACCGCAATGGTTACAGTAGCTGGCTCGCAAATGATTCTTGTGGTGGCAGCGATTGCAATGACCGGTCAATTTGCGACTCGGCATCGCCACGAACGGTCCGTTGGCACCGTCGATGATCTTCAAATCACGGACCACGAAACAGCCATCGATCGTGATTGAACAAAAAGCTCGCAGCCGATCTTCCGACGACTCCATTAACTTGATTCGAATCTCCGTTATCTCCACGATCTGAACTCCCTCGCGATTGACTGCGTTCTAGCTCGGCTCGATTTCAATGGATGTCGCAGCAGGAACCGTTTGCGCCACTCGAAGCAAAACACCAGGTTGCAACTCGGTCTCTAAACGCTTCACGATCTCCTTGGCCTGTTCTACATCCTTGGCAAGACCAAAACATGCCGAACCGCTACCAGTTAGTTGACACGGTTGGAGTCCGCATTGCCACAGTGATTCCAATAATTCGTTCAGCTGTGGCAGAATTTTCAAGGCCGGCTCGGTCAGGCGATTCATCATCGCCTTGCCCATCCGCTCCCGATCGCCACGCCGAAACGCCTGCAAAAAAGACGCGGAAGAAACCGGTTGCTGAGGTACGTTCAACTGTGCGTAAACGCCCGCTGTCGACAGGCTGGTCGAGGGATAAGCCACCACAAAGTGTAACGATGGACAGGTCTTCAGCGGTGACAATAATTCGCCGCGACCGGTTGCATGGGCAGCCATGGGCGACTGGCTGTCCCCAGTCGCCAGAAAGAACGGAACATCGCTGCCGATCGACGACGCGATCCCGTGTAGCACTTCTGACACGTTGTCAAATTGGTGAATCTGGGCAGCACAGTCAATCGCGTGGGCCGCGTCACTGCTGGCACCGCCCATCCCGGCCCCGGCGGGAATCCGTTTGCCCAGTCGCACGCGGAAGCCCGTTTTGACCCCAAAGCTGGCCCGAAAGGCCGCCAGGGCGCGGACAACGAGATTGGAGTCGTCGCTGGGAATCCGCAGCAACTCGGGCACGCGGCCATCGCCGGCGTCCAATCCCAACTCGCCGGCAACCGACTCGACCGAGGGCAACCAATCTGCCGTCAATTCGATCCGCGGCTGGGGAATCGATTCGATCTGCAGTTCGTCGCGCCAGTCGATCGCGGCCATGACGGTGTCGATCTCGTGGTACCCATCATCACGGCGGGCCGGAATCTCCAGGAACAGATTCAGTTTTGCCGGCGGCGAGGTTCGGGCGATCGTCATGATGGTTTCAAGCCCGTTGGTTCGACCAAAGCGAAAGCAGTTCGACTAAGTGTTCGGTGGCGGCAACCATTTCGTCCAGGCAAGCGAATTCACGAACGCTGTGGATATTGTGTTGGCCGCTGGACAGATTGGGCGTCGGCAGACCTTTTTCGGTCAGCACGCTTCCGTCGGTCCCGCCGCGAACGATCTCTTTGGTGCACGGGCGGCCCAAGTTTTCAAACGCTTGTTCGGCCAACGTGACCGCCTCGGGTAGCTCGGCCAGGCCATCGCCCAGATTGCGATATTGCCGCCGCGTCTTAACTTCGACTTTCAATCCCGGCCATTGCGATTCCACGGTGCCGGCGATCTGTCGCAAGGTTTCCGCGTAGGTTTCCAAGTCGGCGGCATCAAAGGATCGGAGAATCAATTCGACCGTCGCTTCACCGACTCCGCCGCTGATGGAATTGGCGTGGATGAACCCTTGCCGGCCGTCGGTGGTTTCCGGTGTATCGGTTTCGCGGGGCAGTGCGGCAATGAAATCGGCGGCGCCACGAACCGCGTTGATCATGCGGTCTTTGGCAATCGACGGGTGAATGTTGTCACCGATGAAGCGGACCGTGGCAGCATCGGCCGAAAACGTTTCCACGTCGACGATACCGGCTCCGCCGCTGTCGAGGGTGTATGCCACATCGGCGGCCAGTTTTTGCAAATCGATCTTGTCGGTGCCATGACCGATTTCTTCATCGCACGTCATCACGACTTTGACCGGACCGTGTTTCAGGTGTGGGTTCTCGATCAGCGTTTCGACCAGTTCCATGATGATGGCGACACCTGCTTTGTCGTCACCACCGAGCAGCGTGGTGCCGTCGGTAGTGATCAACGTGGCACCGACCAGATCGCGGAGCGCCGGGCAGGCGTCGACACGGATCACTTCACCGTTGGCCAGCTCAATGTCGCCGCCGGGATAGTTTTCGATCACGTTGGGGCAGACGTTCTCGCCGGGTGCGTCGGGCGATGTATCGACGTGGGCGACCAGTGCGACGACGGGGACCTCGGCATCACCGACGGTGGACGGAACGCTCGCATAGACCAGGGCGTGTTCGTCCTGAAAGACGTCGTCCGCCGACATCGCCTCAAGTTCGGCGGCGAGCAGTTTGCCGAGTTCCCGTTGGCCTTCGCTGCTGGGATAAGTCCCGCTGTTGGGATCGGCGGTGGTGGCGATGCGAACGTACCGTAGAAAACGGTCCAACAATCGGCGGCGGTTGATTTCGAACATGTGTCGTTTTGTGTTAAGCTCGTGCGGCAGGGGTCGGAAACGGATCCGCACCCCAAACACGTTTTTTGAACCGGGATCAAGGTGATTGATGAGCGAAGACGTTTCCCATCTGGTATTTGACTGCGAAAGTATCGCCGATGGGGCGCTGATCGCGAAAGTCCGCTACCCCGGCCAGTCGCTTTCACCGCAGGACGCCATCGCGCGTTATCAATCGGAATTGATGGAAGAAAAAGGGACCACGTTTATCCCGTATACGTTTCAGGTTCCCATTGCGGTGGTGGTCGCCAAGGTTTCCAAAGACTATCGGCTGATCGATATCGTTTCCCTCGACGAACCGAATTTCCGCAGCCACGTGATCACGGCCCATTTTTGGAAGGGCTGGGAGATCTACAAGCGTCCCCAGTGGGTCACCTTCAACGGCCGCACCTTTGATCTGCCGCTGATGGAGCTGGCCGCTTATCGCTTCGGCATCTCGATCGCGCCCTGGTTCAAGAACGACGGGTATCGATCGCCACGGAATCGATTCAGCGTCGATTCACACCTGGACTTGCAAGATCTGTTGACCAATTTCAGCGCTTCACGCTTCAACGGCGGACTGAATCTGGCGACCAAACTGCTCGGCAAACCCGGCAAAATGTCGGTCACCGGCGACCAGGTGCAACAACAATTTGACGACGGTGACCTCAAGGGCATCAGCGACTACTGCCGCTGCGATGTCTTGGACACCTATTTCGTGTTCCTGCGGTCGATGGTGCTCAGCGGCAAGATGACGCTGGAAAAAGAAGTCGAGATCACGGCCGAAAGCAAGGCATGGATCGAGGCCAAGGCCGCCGACTGCGAAGCCTACGCGACCTACCTGGAACACTGGGAAGACTGGTCGGATCCTTGGGAGAGTGATGCGGCGGACGCCGAAGGGTGAGAGCGACGAGGGCGACAGTGTAGGAAGAGGTTTGGCAGAATGATCCGGGGCAGAATGATGTTCAGACCGCTCCGATCGCAGACCTAAAATCATTCTGCCACTTCATCATTCTGCCATCTCTCCGTCTTCACACCGTTTAAATCTCTCCCTTGAGGTATTGCAGTCGACGGATTACTTCGCCTTTGGGATCGATCGGCAGCAAAACCGGCAGGAACTGAAACTTGTCCGGGTCCACTTCGTAACCATGGAAGTCACGCAGGAAGACGATTGTGTTGAGCATCCGCAACAGTTCCGGTTCGTTGGTCGCACGTTGCAGCGATCGATAGAGGAACGGTAGGGTGTCGATGTCGCTATGCACCGCCAGATACTCGACGGCTCGAATGACGACCAGCGGTTCGACGTCGACGAGGAATTTTTCGATGGCCGGAATCAACGGTTTGGCGGCTTCACCCAATGAACTGCAGGCGACCAAGGCCCAGTAACGGACCCACGGATCGGCATCGTCGAGTGCCGCTTGGATTCCCGGCAACGCTTGTTCGCTCGGCAGCAATGCCAAGTTCACCGTGTCGATGTACTTGGTGATTTGTCCGCTGTGTGATTCGCCGAACACCGTCGGATTGTTGATCGCTTCATCGACCATCACCGCTTCGATCACAAAGCTCAGATCCGGCAGCGACTTGAGTCGATCGTCCAGTTGATCACGCATCATTTTCAATTGCGTCGCGTGCTCGGGATTGGACGCCAGGTTGTGGATCTCGTACGGATCGGCCGCCAAGTCGTACAACGCCTCGGGCGCTTTGGCTTCGTAGAATTGTCTTGCGGCACCGGTCAGCTTTCCTTGCTGGTACAGTTCGCGCCACTGCTGGTACGCCAAACACTTGTATCGATAGTTGTTCTGCAGACCGTCGGGATAGAAGGACTCGAAGTTGCGGATGTATTTGAAGTCGCCGATCCGTAGCGACCGGACGAGTTCGTATTTTTCGTCGAACCGATCCGCATACCCCAATGTTTCGTCGCGGCGATCGACTTTGTCCGGGTCGGCGTCGATCCCCAGAAACGGTTTCCCGTCGACACCTTCGGGTTGCTCCAATCCGGCCAAACTCAACACGGTCGGCCCGAAATCAACAAACTCCACAAACCCGTTGGTGCGCGAACCGAGTTGCCGTGCCGCCAGCGATTGAAAACGCTGCGGGACGCGAACGACCAGCGGAACGTGCAGGCCGGATTCGTACAGGTACCCTTTGGATCGTGGCAGCACGCCGCCGTGGTCGCCGAAATAAAACACAAACGTGTTTTCCAGTTGTTCGGCTTCGCGCAGCTGGTCGATCACGCCGCCGACGAGTTCGTCGATTTTCATCATCCGATCGTGATACCGGGCGCGGGTGTAACGGAACAGCGGCGTCTCGGGAAAGTAGTCTTGGAGCTTGACCTCGGCCGGATCGGTGACCGTCTTTTCCTTCATCTGTGCTTCGCTGAAGTGCAATCGGCTTTCGTGCGAATCGGCGAACGTTTGAACATGAAAGAACGGCATCGACGCATCCGGGCGGTTCCTCCAACTCGCCTTCCGACTCGACTCGCTCCAAACATCGGATCCCTTGACCGCGTTGTAGTCCTCTTTGCTGTTGTTGGTCGTGTAGTAACCGGCCGCTCGCAGGTAGGCCGGAAACATCTGCAAGTCTTCGGGCATCGGCATCGCGACATGACGACGATGGAATTGCGTGCCGATCCGCGGGGCGTAGCATCCGGTGATCAACGTCGTGCGGGCGACCGAACAGACCGGTGCGTTGGAGAACGCACGATCGAAGGTCACGCCGTGGGCCGCCATCGCTTCGATGTTGGGGGCCGGAGCCCCGGCGGGGTCAAAGTGACGAAGGTAATCCGCCGAGTTGTCTTCGGACATGATCCAAACGACGTTGGGTCGGCCGGGAGGGTCGGCCGCGTCTGTGGTGGCCGAAAGCTGCGTCAGCAGAACCAGGCCGAGGGCGAAACGAACAGCGACCGCAGAGAGACAAACGGGGGGGATGAAACGCGTCATCAGGAAGGAATCCAGTGCAAAATGATCAAAGAAGGAGGCCTTGGTGGTGCTAATTCTAACCCGAATCGCCCTCCGGAGCAGGTTTCTGGAAACAAGGCTTGCCGAAACAGGGGGCCAGCGGGCATAATCCGCGACCCGAAAAAACGGCATGCATCCCCACAATCACACCTGTCCGAATTGACTTCCGATGGCTAAGAGCAAGAAAAAGGCTGAAACGGTCTTCCTGGTTTGCGAAGAAACCGGCGACTACAACTACACCTTGAAGCGTAAGCCCGGCGGCGAAAAGCTTCGTCTGAAGAAATACAGCCCGCGACTGCGCCGCCACACGTGGCACGGCGAAAAGAAAAAGTAGCACGTTTGAAATACCCTCCCCTGTGGAGGTCGTGCAGTTTGAAAGTCACCCTCCTGGCAGGAGGGTCGAGCGAAGCGAGGGGAGGTCGATCGGTGAATCGCGGCGTTCGTTTCAATGACTTGCGCCGATCCTCCATGCCTTGCACGGTAGACTGTGCCCGGTAGGCGGCTTCTTTCGCTGTACCCGGATTTGAAACGCGTCACGCGCCCCAACGTAAGTGAGTCCAAGGATGAAACGGAAATGGCGGATCGTTCCCCATGATGCCGCCCGCGTTGACCAACTGATCCGTGGATCCGGATTGCCGCCCGTCGTCGCTCAGCTTCTGGTCAGCCGCGGCGTCTACGATCGCAAAGCCGCCGACGCCTTCTTGTCGACCAAACTGACGGGACTTCGCGACCCCCAAGAATTGCCCGGTGTCCCCGAAGCGACCGAATTGGTCGCCGAGGCAATCGCTGCGAAAACGCCGATCGCGATCTACGGCGACTACGACTGCGACGGGATGACCGGAACCGCGATCCTGTACAACGGCTTGAAACTGCTCGGCGGGAATGTCGCCTACCACGTCCCCAATCGATTGGAAGAAGGGTACGGTTTGAATGCCGACGCGATTGGCAAGCTGGCCGATCGCGGCAAGAAGATGATCATCTCGGTCGACTGCGGCATCACCAGCGTGGCCTGCGCCGAACTCTGCAAAGAACTGGGCGTGCAACTGATCATCACCGATCACCACACGCTCGACGAAACCCTGCCGGACGCAGACGCGATCGTGCACCCGCGACTGCCCGGTACCCATTATCCCTTCGGCGAACTCTGCGGCGCCGGCGTGGCGTTCAAATTGGCTTGGTCGCTGTGCCAAAAGATCTGCGGATCCAAGAAAGTGACCGAACCCTTGCGCCGCTACCTGATGCAGTCGCTGTCCTTGGCCGCCATCGGAACCGTCGCCGACGTGGTCCCGTTGGTCGACGAAAACCGGATTCTGGTCGCGCACGGCTTGCGAATGCTCGGCAGCGAACCGTTGCCCGGTCTGGCCGAACTGATGAAGATCACCAAACTGGACGAAGCAACCACGCTGAACACCGAGAGCATCGCGTTCAACTTGGCGCCCCGGTTGAACGCCTCCGGTCGACTCGGACAAGCCCAGCTGGGCGTGGAGTTGTTGACGACGACCAACGCAGAACGGGCGACGGCACTGGCCGAATACATCGACCAGCTCAACAAGAACCGCGACAGCTTGCAGCGCAGCGTCACACTGGCCGCGCAGAAGCAAATCAAAGAAAACTTCGACGCCGAAAACGACCCCGCGCTGGTGCTTGCCGGCGTCGGTTGGCACCAGGGCGTGATCGGAGTGGTCGCCGGTCGGCTGAGCGACAAGTACGCCAAGCCGGTGATCATCCTGTCGATGGATGCCTCCGGGAAAGCCGAAGCGGTCGGATCGGGTCGCGTCGGTGGAACGGCGATTGATCTGCACGCCGCACTGGCCAATTGCGCCGACCGACTGGTCCGGTTCGGCGGACACAAAGCCGCCGCGGGACTGACGATCGACGAACGCCAAATCGATGGGTTCCGCGAAGACTTTTGCGAAGCGATTTCCGAACAATGGACAGCCGGTGAAATCGAACCGGAGATCGTGATCGATGCTGAAGCGTCGTTCGGCCAATTGAATCTGAACACGATCAAACAGATCGAAACCCTCGAGCCGTTCGGCGCAGGCAACCCACGCCCCACGCTGCTCTGCCAAAACGTCACGCTGGCCGAACCGGCCCGTCGCATGGGCAGTGGTGATCGCCATCTGACGGTGCGGCTGGATCAAGGCGGCAAGACCGTCCGCGGCGTCGCCTTCGGCGCGGGCGATTGGTGCGATGAACTCAACGCCTGTGACGGACCGATTCAAATCGCTTATCGCCCGGTGATCAACGAGTTCCGTGGCTTCCGTCGCGTTGAAATTCACGTCGTCGATTGGAAACCCGTGCACGTCGGCGTGGCCACCGGCTGACGCTGCGGGATAGGCTGCTAGAAGGGTGCCACGGAAAAGGGGTCAGGTACCAAAAATGCGAAACACCCTGCGGGCCATTGGGTTTTTGGTACCTGACCCCTTTTCCGCTCGCTATCCCACCAACCCGCGCCGCAATGCCCTCGCCGCGGCCGCCGGATCTTTGGCGTCGTTGATCGCGGCGGTGACGGCGATTCGGTGAAACCCGCACGCGGTCACCTGATCGAGATTCTGTGAGTTGATGCCGCCGATCGCGAACGCCGGTCGGGGCGTTTGACGGGTTTCCGCATGCACCTGCCTTAAGAACGCCGTCCCGGCATGGGCGTCAAAGGACTTCGTGGTGCTGGGAAATGTCGGCCCACATCCGATGTAGTCCGCACCGTCGGCGATCGCTTGATGAACCTGGGCGATGTCGTGCGTCGACACACCGACCAAACGCCCGCTGCCGAGCACGCGTCGCGCCATGGTCGCGGGTAACTCGTCTTGCCCGACGTGAACACCGTCGGCGTCGGCTGACAATGCAATGTCGGCGCGGTCATTGACGATGAACAACGCTCCGCAATCCTTGGCAATCGCCGCGCCCACCTCGGCCCGTTCAAAAAGCTCGCGGTCGGAAGCCTGTTTATCACGTAACTGAAAGACATCGACACCGGCTTGGGACAACGACCGGATCGTTTCGACAAACATCGCTTCGGACGAACCGCAATCGATCAACAGGTAAAGCACCGCATCGGCCAGCCGCCGTGTTCTGCGATGGGCCATCGCCTGAAGCTCGATGCGGCGATGATGGGTGTAGGCCCGATAACGCAGCGCTTCGATCCGTCGAGCAAAGTCAACGTCGAGCGTTTTTCCGTACTCTTCCAGGACCCGCAACGATTGTTGCACCCGCTCGGCGGCCGCCGTGATCACGTCGGCAATCTCCGTCCGCGAGTACTCGGCCGCGGTTTGCAGCGTGGTGCCGACATCGGCATCGGTATCGCGAGCGGTGAGCAACTCCGCGCGGTTCAACCGCGACAGCGCCGCGGCGAGTTCGTGACGCAGCGCCTTCGCCGCGCCGGCACTGTCGGAATCCTCCAGACCGAAGCGGGCAAACTCTTCGATCGTGCGAATCCCCTCGGCCGCCCGATTCGCCGACGCATCCAGAATTCGGTAGCTAATCTGTCGCGAGTCGTTCAACGGCTGGGTCCAAACAATCAAGGCAATCAAAAGTAAAACCGGGCGTCGGCGGACGACAGTTATCTCGCATTCCGGCCGCCCTGTCGAGCGAGCCGACCGACGGCTTGCGGTGGGTCGTTTTTGTGGGCCGCGACGCGTTAGCGGCCGGTCACTGCGACGTTGCCCGAGGCCTTACGGCCAGCGGCTCACCATTGACTCAGCTGATCCCGACTAAATCGACAGCCCGCTTGTGGCAATCGGCTGATCCTCGTTCGACAACGGCCGGTTCACGCCGCGGCGTCAAGCCAGCGGACGAAATTCATGCGTCGCGGGGTTGTACAGCAGGAAGGTCTTGCAGTGCGCCAGATAGAACAGCGCGTGCACCCGCAAGTCTCCGTCGTCGACGGCTTGTTGGACCGCCGGATGCTGATGGAGTGATTTCGCCTTGGACGCAAAATCGTCTTTGGCACGACTCGCCTTGTTCAGCATCGATCGTGCCGCTCCGATCAGTCGATGGCCTGTTTCGCTCTGGGCGGAGTCGTCGACCGGGCCGTCGTCGCAACCCTCGGAGTGACCCACCAGCCACAAACGTCGAACACCGCTCCGGGCCACCGCGCTGTCGAGCAGCGACGCCAGGTCAGCAGATTGAAAATCCCACTGCGACTGGTGCATCGTCAACATCCCGCTCGACTCCATCGCAGCGGCCTTGGCCAGTCGGCTCTGGAGATCCGGGTCATCGTGGGCGATCAGCATCCAATCGATCGTCGATTCTTCTTCCACGATCGCCTGTTGCACACGATCGATCGAGTGGCTGGAGAAGAAGGTGGCGTCGCTGCTGTGGGACGCGTGATGCACGGGAGGATTGGCAAGTAAAGACATGGTTGGTTCCTTTTGGTTTCAAGTGACAATGGAAAGAGCAATCGGTTTTGGGGATCAAGAGCTGGAGCCGGTCGCCATAGCGTTGCCGAGGATGCGGCACCAATCCGTTCGGGCATATCGGTAACACTCGCCGCGATCGATGGCGGTCAAGTGCATCCATTGGTTGTCGATCAATTCCTTGAGGTGCGAATGTTTTTCAAGGACGCGATCGATCGATTCGCGTGAGGCTGCGATAACGACTTGCAATCGCATCGGCAGGTGTTGAAACTGCTTGCCGTCGTGAATCGATTGCGTCGGCAAACCGGTCATCAAATCGCCGCCACCGCCGGACAGGATGCCGAACCCACCGACGACGTTGTGGATCGTTTTGTCGCCGCTGCCGAAGTGATGGTTGTCGACCGTTGAAGCGTAGTACTGCATGTTGATCCAATGAGCGACCACCATCGGCGCCGTCATGATGTTCTCCAGCACCGCGCCGTCTTCGTCCGCCGCCGCGTTGTAGCTGTGTAAGAACACACGACCGTCAAGGTTCATGTTTTCGGTCAGCTCGCGGGGACCGATCACGAATGCCGCATTGCCGGCCAATCCCCACTCGGGTCGGACTTCGGACCAATCGAGCGCGCGACGGATCACGTCGGACGACGAGCGGGCACCGACGAGCGGTGTTCGTTCCTCGCGTGTCTTTGCAGAGGCGATCCGGGTTTGATCGATCAAGTCCTGCACGTCTCCGCGGTGCGACGCCGGCACGCCATGAAGATCAAAGCAATCGATGCGATCGGTCGTCGTGTTGTGAAGCGCCGCCAGAAACAGCGTGTCGTCGGGGATCACGATTCCACGTTCGGACAACTGTTCTCGGACGAACGGTTGATTCAGCAGCAGCGCTGCGAATCGCGCGTTCGGTTCGCCCGAATGTCCGCCACAGGCACCGCAGTCCAAACCGGCGGCCAGCGGATTGTTTTTCGTTTGGCTGCCATGGGCACACAGCACCACCAATCGTGCAAAGCCATCAACCAATCCGAGATTGCGAAGCATCGACTCGGCCAGGTCCGCCTGACGCGATGTCGTCCAACCCTGACGATTGAGCCCGCGGAGGGTCGGGCCGATGGAGGTGTCCGAGGCGTGGGTCGACGATTCGTCCTGGTTGCGATCGAAACGTACGGCGGAGTTGGTCCAGAGCTTTGCCGAATACAACAGCCCGGTCGTTTCGACGAACGAAAAGCATCCGACGGCTGATTTTTGGAATCCGCGCCAAAACTTACTCCACAACCCTTCACGTTGGCGCGCGACGCGGAGTTCGACTTCGCATCGGGCATCGCCGTCGGCCAAGCCCTCGTGCAGCTTGAAACTCGGTCGAATCAGCGCCGGCACGTTGTCGTCGCCTTGCTGGTCTCCCAACCGCACATACTCGATCGGCATGCCGAAGAATCCGGCAAAGCCATAGGTTTCGATTTCTGGAGTCGTCGATTCCAGATGTCGGCGGATCCGCTCGCTACGCACGTCGATGCAAAAGACCATCTGAGCCAGCTTGCGGGTGGTTTGCTTCGGACCGTCGGTCGAGATTTGGGCGAGGATCTGGTCTCGATAGCTGATCTCGCTGGCCCGCAGCAGCAGCATTCGCACGGCAGCGTCGTCATCGGAATTCGCTTCCGGGGTGCGGAAGGTTGCCGATTGGTCGTCGATCATCGCATCCCAACGGACGCTCAAACCCGTCGCCTCGGCCAGCGCGACATCGTAGGCCGTTCGCGCGGCCAACAGTCCGATCACGTGTTCCGTCACGGTATCGGGATCGATGTCGTCCTGATACTTCGCCCACGCGAACCAGCCCGGCATGCTGAACACCTGGCACAGCAGGAAACTTTCCCACAGCGGCCTGGGGATTTGTAATCGAGTCAGCAAGTCGACGATCGCCGCGACGGGCGTGTGGGGCAGTGCCGCGACAAAGCGACGAAATCCTGTCAGCCCAAGAATTTCCGGATTGCAATCATGAATCGCCGCGCTCCGCCACGCTTGAAAGACCGGCAACTCTTTCCAGGGGCTGTTCCAGCTGGATTGAAATTGATCGTAGTGCGCCGAGCAAAACTTGCCCAACTCGTCGATGATGGTTTCGCCCCATCCCTGCGGCGAGAACTGGTCGGACAGCTCGGCGATCGTTCGAATCGGACGATGACCGTTGCGCGTCGTCGATTGCCGACCGGGTGACTCGTCGCTCACCGATCGACGCAATCGGTCCATCACCTGGTCGACGGACAGATGAATCGAGACCCCGTCCTGCTGGCATTCCACAATCGCCCGACGAACATCGTCGATGGTGATGCGTCCCTTGGCGTACTGAGATCGATAGTACTGAATCGGCATCAGTAGTTCACAATCGGAAAAGACTTGCAGAAACGCTCGCGCATCGGCAAAGGGACGTCCGGCGATTCCGCTGTACGGATTGATCGCCACGTAGTCCTTCAGCGGCCAAACTTTCGAAACCACTTGTGTGACTCCGGCAAGTATCTCTTCGATCTGGCGATAGACGTGGGGTTGGTCATAGGCAGGGGAGATGAAGGTGTCGCTTGTTTGCTCGGTCGTGAACGGGGCGTTTGACATGGGGGGATTCTCGATGTGAGTGATGGGGTTGGAAAACGTTTGTCGCAAGCGACGCGATTCAGCTTTTCGAAAGTGAACCGAAAACTCGGCGCAGAACGCTCTCGACGTAGAAACCGTTACTGGCATGCACGTACCAGCGACCGCCTCGGGACTCCGACCCGCGGCGCGTTGTGCTTCGCTCGGCCCAAAGCATCGTGGTGAAACCGCAGCCGATGATCGATCCGATCACCACCCATTGCATGACCGGTAACGTCACGACCGGCACACTGTCGGCGACAAACCCGTCGACGATGCGGTAGGAAAACACATAGAGAAAACAGAGCGCGAGCGCAAAGGCACTGCTTTGCAACGCGAGCCGTCGATCCGCACCCGCAAAGACCTTCTCCAGCCAGTGAGCGATCGCCAGGCACAAAACCGCACCCAACACCAATCCACCGGGTTTGGTCGATGGGTCGATTCCCAGCGTGAGACTGGCAAGCGCCAAGCAACACAGTGACACACCGGCGGCCGCCAATCCCGTCGTCATGCGGCGCGGCGCTTCGCCACCGGCCGCTTTTCGTTCAGACCTCGGCACCGCCGCGGCACCCATGCGAGAGCGCTGGGCGATCACGTCCCCGCTGCCGAGAAACGCGTGTGCCTTGTACATCGAATGGGCCAAGATGTGCAGCAGCGCCGCGGAGAAGGCTCCCAAGCCGCACTGCAACATCATGAAACCCATTTGGGCGATGGTCGAATAGGCAAGCGACTTCTTCACGCTGGTCTGTGTCAACATCACGACCGCGGCGTAACACGCCGTGACCGCACCGATCGTCGCCAGGACGGCCAGAGTCCAAGGAGCGGCCGAAACAATCGGGCTGGTTCGTACCAACAGGTAACCGCCCGCGTTGACGATCCCCGCATGCATCAGGGCGGACACCGGAGTCGGTGTCTCCAACGTCTGGGGCAACCAAGTGTGAAACGGGAACTGAGCAGATTTGATCGCCCCAGCCAAAACCAGCAACAGCGCCGCGGTTTGCAGCGCAGCGCTGGCGGACGAGAGGTCGCCGACGGCGGTAAACAACTCGCCCAGGTACGCCGTTCCGAATTCGCGGTAAAGCAGGATGCAGGCGATCGCCAAGGCGACGTCAGCGATGCGGATGATTGTAAATTTGGTCCAGGCGGCCCGCTCCGCCGCCGGGCGCGACGAGTCGTGCAAGAGCAAGTGATGCAGCCCGATGCTGGTCATCAGCCAGGCGATGAAAAACAGCAGCAAGTGTCCCGAAAGGACCATCAAGGCGACCGCCGCGAGCGTGAAGCCGGTCCACAGGAAATAGTTGCCTTGCGATCGATCGCCGTCGAGGTAGCGCAGCGAGTAGCGACAGATCACCCAACCGATAAAGCTGACCATCAAAAACATCAGCGTCGACACGCCGTCGAGGTAGATCGGCAGCGGCTCGGAGCCGGCGCCGGGAAACACCGCGTGCCACGCACCGGGGTCGGTCGAGCCGAAGACGAGCCGCAGGGCCATGGCGATCGTCAACACCGAAGCGACGGCCAATTGCAGCGTGGCGAGGGCGGTCACCCACGTGCGGATCGTCAGCGGTGCGGCGTCGGCGTCTCGGCGGGGGACAACCGCCGCCAGGGCGAGCAGCAACACCGCGGGCAGGGCAGAAATCGTTAGAATGGTCCACGCCATCAGGTCGGCCTCCAGGGCAAGTCGCAAAAACACGAAACACAAAGCACGTTTTTCAATACACGAACAATGAAACACGACACGTTTGTCGTCAATAGTGTTTCGTGTATTTCCGCCGGCTTCTTGAGTCGGATTGGCGGCTCGAGCCGCACCTGGGCCGAGAAAACACGGGTTTTTAGCGGCGAAAACATTCACGAAATTTTTTTCGTGCTTTCGGATGCTAGAATGCACTTCCCGTGCAACGAGAACTCCAGGCGGACCGACCCCGAATGAAATCCAACGTCAAAAAAAAACGTTCCACCAAGGCCGACAACGCACCCAAGCCCGACGAAGCCGCCCTCAAAGGGAGTGTTCCTAAGGCCAAAGAGGGTGGCTCACGCTGGACGTTTTTGACCAACCATTCCCACGTCCTGATCGTCTTGCACGCCGAGCCGGAACTGGTGCTGCGGGAAGTCGCGGCGCGGGTGGGGATCACCGAACGGGCGGTCCAGCGGGTCGTTCAAGACCTGGAGGAAGGCGGATTCATTCGCCGCGAGCGGGTGGGTCGTCACAACCGCTACGAGGTGCGACCGGACGTTCCCCTGCGGCACCCGATCGAATCGCATCGCAACATCGGCGATCTGCTGAAGCTGATCACCGGCTAGTCTTCGCTGGACTGCTTCAGTTCCATCAGCCGTTGGTTGTAGGCGGCGATGGTTTCCTTGCGTCGCAGCATGCCCAGAAAGACGCCCGGACGCTCGGGATCCAGGACCGGCAATTCGTCCAGGTTGTGCGACGTGAAGCGGCGCAGCGCGGTGTTGAGATCGTCGTCGGGCGTCAGGTACAGAAAGTTGTCCACCATGATGTCCCGGGCGACCGCCAAGTTCCACAGCGTGTCGTCGTACAGGTAGGCTCTCACGTCGTCGTCGCTGAAGATGCCGACCATCTTTTGATCGGCGTCGACGACGGGAAAGTAGTCTTGATTGGTGTAGGCCAAACGATGCACGATGCTATCGAGCGTCATACCTTCGGGAATCAAGATTAGCTTGCGGTCTTTTTGATACAGATCGCCGACGATCAATCCTTCCAGCACGTCGACGATGAAGTCACCGCGGTGGGCCATCGATTCCATGCGGGTCGCGGGCTGGTTGCGATAAAGTCGGAAGTGTTGGCTGAACATGAACGTCAACGTGGAAACCAACATCGTCGGCAGCAGCAGCCCATAATCGCCGGTCAGCGCCCGGACCATGATGATGGTCGAGATGGGAGCCCGCGCGATGCCGGAAAAGAACCCGGCCATGCCGACCACGGCAAAGGCTTCGGGTTCGCTGAACAGCTCCGGCCAGAATTGCTGGAGGGTCAGACCGACGGCCGCCCCGGTGCAGCCGCCGATCACCATCGAGGGTCCGAAGACCCCGCCCGAGCCACCCGAACCGATCGTCAACGCGGTGGTCAAGATCTTTGCCATCGCAACCAGCAGGACGCAGGCGATGCCCAACTGGTCGGCCCTCGTCAACGCGATTTGCAGCACCCCATAACCGGTCCCCAAGGAACCGAGCAGGTTGAGATCACGATCGAACCAGAGGTACAGGCTGACGCCGAAGATTCCGGCCAGCGTGGCGCCGATGGCCGGGCGGACGTGCGGGACGATCGGTAATCGCCCGAACGCCGCTTGGCTGGCGAACAGTGTTTTGACGTAAACCGCCCCGACCACGAACAACACCACCGCCAGCATCACGTAGGCCGGCAACTGCAACGGCGAAACGAAGGTGTGTTCCAAGTCGGCGCCGAACAAGGGAATGAAACGCGATTGGACCGGCACGGATTGGACATAGACACTGTAGGCGATCACCGAGGCGGTCGCCGCCGGGACAATCACGTCGGCTTCCAGATCGGCGTCGCTGTAGAGGATTTCACCGGCAAACACGGCGCCGGCCAGCGGCGCACGAAAGATCGCGCCGATGCCCGCACCCATCCCGGCGGCCAACAGAACGCGGCGTTCGCGGTTGGAAAGGTTTAATCGCGTCGCCAACCAGGAACCGAACCCGGCCCCGATCAGCGCGATCGGTCCTTCACGGCCGCCCGAACCACCGGTCCCCAACGTGATCGCCGAGGCGAGCGTCTTGATGAACGGGATCCGCGCGCGAATCTTGCCGCGTTTGTTGTGGAACGCATCGATGGCGGCATCCGTCCCGGCACCCTCGGCTTCGGGGGCGAACGCGTAAACCAGCGTCCCCGACAGCAGACCGCCGACGGCCATCACGACGACGATCATCCATGGCGAAAAGAAATCCGAGCGGTGTTCAAACCGGTTGTGTTCACCGGCCGCATCGAGCGGTTGATAGCCGGCGAACTCGGTCAGGGAATAGCGGACGACGAACTGACCGAGCACATCGAACGCGATCGCACCGAGCCCCGCGACGACGCCGATCAACGAAGCGAGCAAGATCCATTTTCCCAACGAATGCAGCTCAAAACGCTTTAGCAATTTCTGCAGACGTTTCACTTGAAAGCGTTATCCCGGAGCGGATGGCGAGTCGGAGGCGATCCGAGCCGAATCAATCGTGGGCGACCACCGCGGCTCGAGCCCTATCGTCGGGCATAAAATCGTCCGCGCGAAGGACCTCGACATTCTCGACACAAATCGTGATCGAATGTCGGTCCACCATTTCACGCCGCAGCATGTCCAGCATCGCTTCGCATACGGCAGCCGAAACCACCAGTTCCAACCGCACCTGGTCCTGCTTGGACAATCCCGTCTCCAGACCGTGCCGTCCCGCTCCGCGGCAGGGGATCGCGGTATAACCGCTGGCCCCACAGGCGATGAACTGTTCGATCAGCGTCTCTTCGAGGGACTCCGACGCCGTCACCGTGACCCGCCGCATTCGCGGCAGACTGCGTTTTCTCGCCGCGTGGGGATTGTTCGCAAGCGGTTTGAGAAAATCTAAGCCGCGGACCTCGAAGCTTAAGCCTTCCTGCTCAAAATCCCGCTCCAGCTCGACCAGCTTCTCCATCACGCTGTGGTCGACCAATTTGGCGTCGGACAGATCCACGATCAGGTTGCGGCGCTGGACCAATCCGACGTCCTCGATCTGCCGTTTGAAGGGTATCCAATTGCTGAAGACCGCTGATTGGCGGGCGATGATCCGGCTGGTTTGCGCATCGACCTCCTCGACTTCCAGATAGGGCTTGAAGAGCGATCCCAGCGGGACGCCGTTGGAGACGTGGATGATGATCTTGAGCAGGATGCCGGCGGCCACCCCGATCAGCAAATCCGTCGCCAACACCATGAACATCGTGGTGACAAAAATCGCCAACTGTTCTTTGCCGATCCGCCAGACATGCACGAACTCCGCCGGATGGGCCAAGCGATACCCGGTATAGACGAGCATCGCCGCCAGCGCCGCCAACGGGATCCGGTGCAGCACGGTGGGAATCAACGCGACGCAGCAGAGCAGAAAAATGCCGTGCCAGAAATCGGCAAACCGGGTCCTTGCGCCGTTGTCGATGTTGGCTTTGGAACGCACGATTTCGGAGATCATCGGCAATCCGCCGATGCCCGCCGCACACAGGTTGGCCACACCGACGGCGACGATGTCTCGGTCCATGTTGGTCTTGCGTTTCCAGGGGTCCAACAGATCGATCGCTTTGGCGCTGAGCAACGATTCCAAGCTGCCGATGATGAAGAACATCATCGCCCACTTCCAAGCTTTGAATTGCCACAACGCCGAGAAGTCGGGCAGCGTGATGTCGTCGAACATCCCGAACGCCCGGTCGGGCATCTTGACCAGGTATTGCTCGCCGAGTTGGTATTCATGGTTGGCCAACGAGTAGGCGTGCTCGTGCAACAAATCGAACCCCATGCCCATCGGAATCGCGACCAGCAAGACGACCATCGGCGCGGGGACTTTTTTCAGAATCGCAACGCGTCGTCCCGCCATCGGCCAACAGAACATGATCAGCAAACTGACCACGCCGATCGTGGCGATCGCCGGATTGGCTTGGATCACATAGTCGGGGAACTGTCGAAGCATCTCCAACGGTCCACCGCTGGCGCCGGTCACACCCAGGGCGACAGGAAACTGTTTGATCACGATGATGATCCCGATCGCGGCGAGCATGCCGTGGACGGCCGAGATCGGAAAGAACTCCCCCAGAATCCCGGCCCGAAAGATGCCGAACAGAATCTGCAGGATCGCGGCAGCCACGCCCACGGCCAGTGCCGCTTTGTAGGCGCTCAAGTCGGCGTCGGTCCAGCCGCCGATCAATCCATCGCCGCCGAAGTCTTCGATGCACCCGATGGCAATCACGATCAGACCCGCCGCCGGACCCTTGATCGTCAGCTCGCTATTGCTGATGAACGTCGTCACGATCGCCCCGATGATCGCGGTGAAGATTCCCGCGATCGGCGGGTAACCGCACGCCAACGAAATCCCCAGGCACAACGGCAGGGCGATCAGAAAGACCAACAGCCCGGAGACAATGTCTTGTTTGAAGTAACGTCGAAATCCCGCCAAATTGCCGCGGGGTGGGTCGTCGATCGGAGCAGCTGACATCAGCGTGTTTCGGTGAAGGATTTTAATGGAAACGGGACGAAGACGACGTGGCTCGGGCTTGTGCGGGCATGGGGTGCCGCGCATATTCCAAGTCTCCAATGATGCCGGTGCCGGCTCCCCGGGCGTGGGGTGGATGGGGTCTGTGAACCCGAACGGCCTCGCGCTTCGACGGCAGGCCGGCTCGGCGGGCCCGTTTCAGCGGATGATCGGCATCACAAATGCAAGCAGGGTTTGTGCCAACCGCTGCGTTTGGTCTGTTTCGCCATGTTTTTGCGTACTGTCGCGTCATCCTCGCCCGGCAAACGTGCAACGGGTTGCACGCGGCGTGCAATCCATTGCAGTCTCCGATCGGCTTGAATCCCCCAGCAACGTCTCATGACAGAACCCGTCCGAATCCTGATCGTTGACGATGAGCCGCACATCCGCAGCGGGCTGGCGAAAGGTCTTGCCAAATCCGGTGACGTCATCGACACGGCCGGCGACGTCAATCAAGCGTTAGACAAATTGGAGCAAGCGGAATACCAGGTGGTGATCGCCGATGTCCGCCTGCCAGGCGACCGCGACGGGTTGGACCTGGTTTCGTGGATCCAACAACGCTGTCCGGAAACCAACACCTTGGTCATCACGGCACACGGGACGGTCGAGACGGCCGTCGATGCGATGCGGCGCGGCGCGTTTGACTTCATCACCAAACCCGTCGACTTGAATCTGATTCGCCAGCAGGTCGGACGAGCCTTGGACCACGGTCGCCTGCAGAGCGAAAACCGGGTCCTCCGCGACCGGCTGGCCGACGCCGGCGCGATCTCCGAGATCATCGGCAATTGCACGATCATGCAGGAGTTGTTTCAGCAACTGCGGCAGGTCGCCGACACCGACGCGACCGTCTTCATCCAAGGCGAAAGCGGCACCGGCAAGGAATTGGTCGCCCGCGCCCTGCATGACCTGAGCAGTCGATCCGGCGGCGAGTTCGTCGCCGTGAATTTGGGCGCGCTGCCCGAGTCGCTGTTGGAAAGCGAGTTGTTCGGTCACGAGAAGGGTTCATTCACCGGTGCCTCTCGACAGAAACCGGGCTGCTTTGAACAGGCCCGCGGCGGCACCCTGTTCTTGGACGAGATCACCGAAATCCCGACCAAGAGCCAAGTCGATTTGCTCCGCGTCCTAGAAACCGGACAATTCCAGCGGGTGGGCGGCGAAGCCCTGTTGAGCTCCGATGCCCGTATCGTCTCGGCGACCAACAAGGACCCGCTGCCGCTGATCGACGACGGGGTCTTTCGCGACGACCTGTATTACCGTCTGAACATCGTCCCGTTGGTGATTCCGCCCCTGCGGAAGCGTCGCGACGACATCCCGTTGTTGGTCGAACACTTTGTCAAGCATTTTTGCCAGCGGCACAAACGACCGGATAAACAGTTCTCTGACGCCGCATTGGAATTATTGACCGCAGCCAGTTGGCCGGGCAACGTCCGGCAGCTCCGCAATGTCGTCGAGCGATTGGTGGTCACTCACGTGGGCGACCGCATCGATGCCGACAGTCTGCCGTCGGAACTGACCGTCGTGCAAGCCGTCGGATCGAACGAAGTTCGCACCCTGGCCGAAGCGACCGAGTCGGCTGAGAAAGAGGCCATCAAGGTGGCGCTGATCGCGTGCGGGTTCCATCGCGAACAAACCGCCCGCGCACTCGGCGTCAGCGTCCGCACGCTGCACTACAAAATGAGTCGCTACGGGCTGCACTGAGGGCTTGCGTCCAATGCCATCTACTTTGACGCCAAGCGGGGTGTTGTTTGTTAGCGGTAGGGCGNNGTTCCGCTAACACCTTGAGGCCGTCCGGTGTCCCTCGGACGTCATGCTAGATCGGCGGAAGCGTGCGGACCTGTGCATCGACCGGCAGCGCGATGTCTTGCAGCGGTAAGAACTGCGACTCGTCGGGATTGTACGCAAACACCTCACCGGTTTCGAACTTGTACACCCAACCGTGCAGCTTCAATTGCCCGCGTCCGATCGCGGCGGCGACCGACGGGTGCGTCCGCAGGCTTTCCAGTTGGACCAACACGTTTTCTTCGACGGTCAACGTCAGCCGCTTTTCCGGGTCGGTCAGATGACCATAGTTCTCTTCGACGATCCGTCGCGTCGCTTCGGCGTGCTCCAAGTACGCTTTGACCGCGGGTAGTTTTTCGATCGATTGCGGATCCAGCAGCCCCGCCATTGCTCCGCAATGGGAGTGTCCGCAGATCACGATGTCGCGGACTTTCAAAACGCTGACCGCGTACTCGATCGTCGCCGCTTCGCCACCGTGAACGCTGCCGTAGGGAGGCACGATGTTGCCCGCGGTCCGCTGGATGAAGAGCTCGCCGGGGCGGGTTTGCGTCAACCGACTCGGATCGATCCGTGAATCCGAACAGGTCACGAACAACGCCAGCGGGTTTTGTCCTTCGACCAACGTCTCGAACAACTGTTGGTCTTGGCTGAACAGTTCACGCTGAAATCGGTGAATTCCATCGACAAGTTTTTGCATCGTCAAAATCCTGGTAGCGGAAGTGGATCGACCGCCTGAAAAGGTGCTCGAAAAGCCGGCGACCGAGTTTATCAAAGATGAATCGGTCCTGTCGTCGGTAGTCCTATCGAAATCTATTCGCTTGTCGGACGTAAGATTTTCGGGCCCGGGGTGAACGATAGATGGGTCAGACCCTTGCTGACCTGCGATCCTTTGATCCGCGAAACACGAATCACGAAACTTTGCGGCCCGTCGCGGGTTGGAATACTAGCTTCGCTCGTCACTGTTCCTGCTCGCTTGTCCCGGGAGAAATCCGGTGTTTTTCCAGCGAATTTTACAATTTGTCCTCTTTTTTGTAAGCGCAACCTCGCTGGTGGGGGTGGCCGGTGTTGCCGCCGCCGACGACGTCGCCGCCACACCGCTGACACCCGAGCAGTCGAAGTTTTTTGAAACCAAGATCCGACCCGTGCTGGTCCGTGAATGCTATGGCTGTCACAGCAAGCAAGCCGGACAGAGCAAGGGGGGGCTTCGGTTAGACACCCAAGCGGCGATGATCGAGGGCGGCGACAGCGGCCCTGCGATCGTGCCCGGCGACCTGGACGCGAGTCTGTTTTTCGGCGCGATCACGCACAGCGATTTCGTGATGCCGCCCAAGCGAAAATTGATC
Source organism: Stieleria sedimenti (assembly GCF_025060895.1). GTDB lineage: Bacteria > Planctomycetota > Planctomycetia > Pirellulales > Pirellulaceae > Stieleria > Stieleria sedimenti. Next base: position 69,838 of record NZ_JANZKV010000015.1, read on the forward strand.
GACGCCGAGATCGCCGATTTTCGAACCTGGATCCTCGACGGGGCGCCCGATCCCCGTGTCATCACACCGGTCGAAACGCCCGCGCAGACCATCGACGACGAGATGATTGCCGATGCCAAGCGGACCTTCTGGGCCTATCAAGCACCGCAGCGCAGCCGACCGCCTGAACCGGACACCGCCTCAGCGCACGCCGCCGCTTGGTCGAAGACGACGATCGATCGTTTCCTGGCGAAAGGACTCGACGACGCCGGATTGCAGCCCGCCGCCGACGCGCCGGCCTCGATCGTCTTGCGACGGCTGTGCTTTGATCTGATCGGTTTGCCGCCCACCCCCGAGCAACTGGAGTGGTTCACCGCGGCCTACGACCAGAACCCCGACGCCGCGGTCGCCCGCGTCGTCGATCGATTGTTGGATTCGCATCAGTTCGGCGAGCATTGGGGACGTCACTGGTTGGACGTCGTCCGCTACGGCGAATCAACCGGACGCGAAGTCAACATGACGTACCCCAACGCTTGGCGCTACCGCGACTACGTCATCGATTCGGTCAACGCCGACAAACCGTACGACGAGTTTGTCCAACAACAAATCGCCGGTGATCTCTTACCCGCGGCCGATGACAACGAATGGTCCGAGCACCTGGTGGCGACCGGCTTCCTGGCGATCGGCACCAAGAACGTCAACGAGCAGAGCGGTGCCCAGTTTGCCGCCGATTTGGCCGACGAGCAGATCGATGCCACCACGCGGGTGTTCCTCGGAACCTCCGTCGCCTGTGCCCGTTGTCACGATCACAAATTCGACCCGATCCGCCAATCCGATTATTACGCGATGGCCGGGATCTTCCGCAGCACCAAAACCTTCTTCGGCACACCGCCGTCGCAATACGGCAGCTTCGGCGGTCCGCAGCAACGACGCACGAGCAGCTTGATCTTGTTGCCGACCGACGATCCCGATCCGGCCGGTCGTTCTTACTCCCCCGAAGAACTTCAACAGTTGCATCAGGACATCCGTGATCGACAAGCCGAACTCGTCGGACTTCGCCGCGGAGAGAGTGCGACGGGCACCCGCCCGGGCGCCTCGCTCCAACAGATGCGGATTCGTTTGACCAACGAACTCGGCACGCTATCGGCCAAGCTGGGAGTCGTCGACGAAAACGGACAACCACGAAGCTATTGCATGGGCGTCCAAGACGCGGACACGGTGGGCGACGCGCCCCTGTTGGTTCGCGGCGAAATCGATCAGCCGGCCGGACGAATCAAACGAGGGTTGCCCGCCGCACTGAGCGACGTGTCGTTTTCGCCCAAGCCCGGAACCAGCGGTCGATTGGAATTGGCACGCTGGATCGGCAGCGACGACAACACCTTGGCCGCACGCGTGATGGTCAACCGAATTTGGCAACACGTCTTCGGCCAGGGTATCGTGCCGACGACCGAAGATTTCGGGATGACCGGAACGGCCCCCTCGCATCCCGAATTGCTCGACCATCTGGCGATCAAATTTGTCGAGTCGGACTGGTCGGTCAAAACCATGATCCGTCAAATGATGCTGACGCGGGCCTATCGGATGCAAAGCACGTTTGACGTCGCCAGCCACGAAACGGATCCGGACAACCGGTTGCTTTGGCGGGCCAACGTGAAACGACTGAACGCCGAATCGCTCCGCGACGCGATGCTTGTGATCGCGGGAGAGTTGGAAACCGAGCGGCCGACGGGATCCAAGGTTGCCCAAGCCGGTTACAGCCGTGTCCGCGACGGACAGCTCGGCGATCCCCGCGATGCCATCCGCCGTACCATGCAAACCACATTGACCAGCCGTCGCGGCGGACTGGCGCCGATCTTTGATCGCATCCGAAACGGCAACCCGCGCGAACAAGCGCTGGCCCGAAACCAGCTGCGATCGGCGATCGGCAACCAACGGATGGCGGAACTCGCCGCCACGGCCTATGACAAGAATTCGCTGGACAGCGTCTCGGACAATCACCGCAGTGTTTACTTGCCCGTGGTGCGTGACTTCGTGCCGCGATCGTTGGACGTGTTTGACTTTGCCGACCCCAGCATGGTGATCGGCACCCGCGAAACCTCCAACACGCCCAATCAGGCGCTCTACATGTTGAACAATCCGCTCACGCTCCGTCTCAGCGAAGCCTTTGCCGAGCGGTTGCTTCAGCAAGGGCGATCGACCAAAGATCGTGTCGAGATGGCGTTCGTCTTGGCATACGGACGTCCGCCATCGGCCGCTGAACGCAGCGCGTCGCATCGCTTTCTCAGATCGTCGGGCCTGTTGCCCAAATCGGCGCTCGCCGCGTTTTGTCAGTCGCTCTTCGCGGCCGCCGAATTCCGATACCTGAATTAGTCCGTGTCAACGTCAATCAACTCGGAAATCCAATGTACACACGTCGCGATCTACTCAAACACACCTCGGCCGGGTTCGGTTACTTGGCGCTGGCGGGGCTGGCATCACTTTCTCGTTCGTCCGCCCTCGGGGCAGGGGCGGACGTCGCGGCGAACCCCTTGTCGCCCAAACCGCCGCACTTCCCGGCCAAAGCGAAACGGGTGATTTTTCTGTGCATGCAAGGCGGTCCGTCGCACGTCGATACCTTCGACTACAAACCGGCCTTGGCGTCCGACGATGGAAAACGCGGCAAGTACGGCGGCGCGCTGCTCAAGTCACCGTGGCAGTTTCGTCAACGCGGTGATAGCGGACTGTGGATCTCGGATCTGTTTCCCGAAGTCGCCAAGCACGCCGATGAGATGTGTTTGATTCGGTCAATGCATTGCGATCAACCGGTGCACCCAGGCGCGACGACGCAGATGCACACCGGAACGGCGCAGTTCGTCCGACCTTCGTTGGGCGCCTGGACGCTTTACGGTCTGGGCACCGAAAACGAAAGCCTGCCCGGATTCGTCTCGCTCAGCCCGCCCGCGGGTAGCTCTCGTAACTACAGCAGCGCGTTTTTGCCGGCGATCTATGGCGGTACCAAAGTTGGCGGATCGGGCGGTCGCTTTGCCCAAGCGGCGCGGTTCAATACCGGAGGCGGCCAGGCGGTGCCGGACATCAGCAACCCGAAACGGACGACCGATCAACAGCGTCGACAACTCGACTTCATCCAATCGCTCAATCGCAGCCAGATGCCGGCCGGTGACGGGGCGAACGTCGAAGGGGTGATCCAGTCCTATGAGTTGGCGTTTCGAATGCAAGACGCGATGCCGGAGCTGATGGATCTGTCGGGCGAGGATCAGCGCACGATTTCGATGTACGGTGCCGATTCCGATCCGACGCGGACGTTCGGGCGACAGTGCTTGCTGGCCCGTCGATTTGCCGAAGCCGGCGTGCGGTTCATCGAAGTCACGCACGGCAATTGGGACCAGCACACGCGTTTGACCGAAGACCACGCCGCGCGGGCCGAGGCCTGCGATCAACCGATCGCGGCACTGTTGGCCGATTTGAAACAACGTGACATGCTCAAAGACACGTTGGTGATGTGGGGCGGCGAGTTCGGACGGACGCCGTCGGCCCAAAATGGGAATGGCCGCAACCACAACAACAAGGGTTACACGTTGTGGATGGCCGGCGGCGGAACCAAGGGCGGTTTCAGCTACGGGGCGACAGACGAACACGGATTCGAGGCGGTGGAAAACCCGTGCCATGTCCATGACTGGCACGCCACCGTGTTGCACTTGCTGGGTCTGGACCACACCCGCCTGACCTATCGATATGCCGGACGCGATTTCCGATTGACCGACGTTTACGGGAATGTCGCGACGGACATCATCGCGTAAGGCTCTGTCCCTAAAGTCCTGCAAGCGAATGGAATAAAACCCACGGATGGCAGCGCGGACCCGCAGATCCCAGGCTGTTCTCCATCCGTGGGTCCGCGCTGCCATCCGTGGGTTCATCTCCGCCTGACCTCAGAGCCTACGTGTTCTTTCCTTGTTCCCGGGCTCCGCCTGGGAGCACACTGTCATGGAGGCTGCTCGCCTCCTACCCGCCACCGACGCGTGTCGAGCGGCCACTCCGGCCTTGCGTTCCAAGACGCCGCCCTGCGAGCGAGCGTGAGACCGGGGCGGGTCATGCACCCCGACTTGCCAAGTCGCATGCCTGCTGGTCAGACTACGGACCGCGTTCGATCACCCCCGCATCCAACCTCCTCGCGAATTCGCTTGCGTCATGGACGGCATCACCGAGCCCGTCGTTTTGGTCCTCGGGCATCCCATTGCCGGAAACCCGGCCCAGTTTGCCCTCGAGCGAGCCTTCGCCTCGATGGATGTCGGGTGGCGGGTCTTCTCCTGTGACGTCCCTCCGGACCGCATCGACGAAGCGATCGCGGGGGCCGAGGTGCTCGGCTTTCGCGGATTGCTGCTGGACCAAAATCTGGTCAACCGTCTCGACGAGGGCGCTGAACGATCCGATCTGTATTGGCGGGGAAACCCCTCGGAGAGCCGATGGCACACCGAAAATGTTCTTTCGACCTGGCTGGAGACCGAAATTCGCAAACACTTCGAATCACTCGAAACGGATATCGGACCGTTGCTTTGGATCGGAACCCCCGATCCAATTTTCCCCTCCAAGATCGCTTCCGAACAGTCACACTCTCCGATCGCCTGGGCGTCGACCGAGGCGATCGAGCACGCCCGATTGATCGCGATCGCCGAAACGGTCGATGTGTCCCATTGGCCTCGCTGCCAGAACGCGACACTGGTGGTGGATTTTGCCAACCCGGAAAACGACCTCAATCAGATCCGTTCCCTTGGATACACCGTCCTCGGCCGCGAACAAGCGCGGATCGGCATCCTGCTCGAATCCATCCAGCGATGGACGGGAAAGCAACCGATGGTCGACGTGTTGACCGAAGCGATCGAAGAGTACTTGGCGGTCTAATGTGATGATGAACCCCAACGTGACAAACAGCAATGTCCAGGTGCTCGTCCGGGCCGCACGCGAGCTTTCTGATTCGGTCGACCTGCTTTCCTTCGCCGAGCCGGTCACCCACGTCTACAATCCGCTCGCCTACGCCTGGAAATCTCACCAGGCCTATTTGGGGCGGGTCAGCGGGGACGTCAAGGTTGTCCTGTTGGGAATGAACCCGGGCCCCTGGGGAATGGCCCAAACGGGAGTGCCATTCGGTGAAGTCGCCGCGGTCCGCGACTGGATGCGGATTGACGAGCCGGTCGGCAAACCCCCGATCGAACACGAAAAACGCCCGGTCGATGGATTCCAGTGCGGGCGAAGCGAAGTCAGCGGGCGTCGCTTGTGGGGCCTGTTTCAAGAGCGATTCGAAACGCCAGAGGCCTTCTTTCAAGACCACTTTGTGCTCAATTACTGCCCGCTGGTTTTCATGGAAGAATCGGCCCGCAATCGCACGCCGGACAAACTGCTGCCGGAGGAACGTGAACGGCTCACTGCGATCTGCGATGCGCACTTGCTGACCGTGATCCGGACGTTGGACCCGGATCACCTGGTCGGTGTCGGCGTCTATGCCGAAGCCTGTCTCAAGCGGGTCGTCCAGGTCGAAGGCTGCCGTGCGAAAGTGACTCGCATCCTTCACCCCAGCCCCGCCTCGCCGGCGTCGAACAACAATTGGGCGGGCAAGGTGACCAAGCAATTGGAAAAAGCCGGGGTCTGGTAGCCGCTGTGGCTAGTATTCCGCCGCAGCACATTCTTACGTTCGAATCGTAGCGGAAGCCGCCAACGGTTTGTTGATTCAATCGGATCACACGTGAGATTAGCCGTATCGCGCGAGCGTACGGGCCTCAACCACTCAATCGACAAGGTTTTGACCCGCGCTGGGCCCGTAGGCTCGCGCCAAACGGCTGATCATCAACTGATATCGCCGGTTCGCGCCAGCGCGAGCGGCGCCCCTCAATGTCGATTGAGTCGCTGTTCCCAATTCAACGCATCGTGTGACCCAAGGCTGAACCTTTTGCCCGGCTTTGGTTACATTACTGCCGACGTGCCTTTCTATCCTTTTTCACCGACGATCACCGCCGAGCTGACCTTCGTGAGCCAATCTGCCGACGAATCGACCGAAACGGTCGCTGATGCCCTTCGAAACGACCCCCGTCTCGCCCAGGCCAAACGGTTGGTCGCCGAAGCGATCGGTGATCATGCCAGTCGGTTGTCGGTGCGTCCCGCGGCCGAATCCCTGAAATCCGGCTTCGCCGACCTGATCGACCGATTGTCGGCCGTTCGCGGCGGACCACCGATCTGGCCCTACCTGTCCTCCGGTCTGGGCCGTGGTCCCTACGTGGAACTGGCCGACGGCAGCGTCAAATTGGATTTTATTTGCGGCATCGGTGTCCATGGCGCCGGCCACAGTGACCCCGGTATGGTCGCCGCGGCGATCGATGCGGCAATCGAAGACACGGTGATGCAAGGCAACTTGCAACAAAATCCGGCCAGCGTCGTGATGATGGAAAAGTTGACGGCCTTGGCCCAGGCTTCCGGCGCGGAGCTGCCGCACTGCCTGCTTTCGACCAGCGGCGCGATGGCCAATGAGAACGCGTTGAAGATCGCGATGCATCACAAGACGCCCGCCGATCGCGTCCTGGCGTTCGACAATGCCTTTGCCGGACGCACCTTTGCGATGGCGACCCTGACCGACCGACCAAACTACCGCATGGGATTGCCGCTCACGTTCCCGGTCGACTACCTGCCCTTTCGTGATCCCGCCAATCCCGAGCGCAGCACGCGCTGGGCGGTCGACGAACTGCATCGATTGTTGAAACGTCATCCCGGACGCTACGCCGCGTTTTGGGCCGAGCCGATCGCGGGTGAAGGCGGCTATTATCCCGGCAGCCACGAATTCTTTACCGCGCTCTGTCAGCCACTCAAGGACGCCGGCGTGCCGATCATCTTTGATGAAGTCCAAAGCTTCTCCAGGACCAGTCGCCCCTTCGCGTTCCAGCACTACGGACTCGACGCGTTCGCCGACATCGTCACCGTCGGCAAGATCACACAGGTCTGCGCGACGCTGTACAGCAGCGAAATGAAACCGACCGGCCCGATCCTCAGCCAGACCTTCACCGGAGCCACCGCGTCGATCGCTACCGGGATCGAAATGCTCAATCGCCTTGAAAGCAATAACTGTTTCGGCCCCTCGGGTCAGAACATGCAAATGGCGTCCTCGTTTCAAGACGGTCTTGCAAACCTGGCGACAAAGTATCCCGACCTGGTCCGCGGACCGTACGGCGAAGGCATGATGGTGGCGTTCACCCCCGGCGATGGCAGTTTCGACTTCGCCAAGAAGTTGATGATGCACCTGTTTGACATCGGCTTGCTGGGATTCGTCTGCGGTGGAGATCCGACACGCATCCGGTTCCTGCCGCCGCCGGCAACGACGACCCAAGCACACATCGATCACGCCATCGAACTGCTCGACCAGGGACTCGCCACGCTGCCGTAGCGGTTCCTCTCAGGGACTCGTTGGTGTTTAGCCTGTAGGCCAATACCGCTAAGTTAACATGAATGAGGGGGCCCGGACGCTGGCGCGAACCGGCTGATGTCAAACGAATATCAGCCGTTTGGCGCGAGCCTACGGGCCCTCATCTGAAGAAACGACGCTTAACTTAGCGGTATTGG
>NZ_JANZKV010000150.1 GCF_025060895.1 Stieleria sedimenti
GCCTAAAGGCTAGACACCAACACGCATCCCCGTACCGTTCGCGTCGGCATCAGTTTACCGCGGCAAGATTTTCGAAAACGCTCTCCTGCGGGCACCACATCATTCTGGCTCGTATCATTCTGCCATCCCTCTGCTGACGCACTGCATTGCACGTGGGCGAGACGCTTGGTTCCTATTTATTCGGCAAATGACGCACGGCGAGCACGCCGTCGATCGCGCGCAGGGCGTCCAGCGACGCTGCTTCGATGTTTCCATCCAAGTCGATGATGGTGTAGGCCAAATCGCCGCGTGACTTGTTCAGCAGGTCGGCGATGTTCAGGCCTGCGTTGGCGAGGATGGTTGAAATCTGGCCGACCATGTTGGGCACGTTGGCATTGGCGACCGTGATTCGACATCCGCTGCCGCCGCGCGGCATCGTGGCTTCCGGGAAGTTGACCGAATTGGTCACGGTGCCTTCTTCCAGGAAGTCACGGACTTGGTCGGCGACCATGATCGCACAGTTTTCCTCGGCCTCTTCGGTCGACGCGCCGAGGTGCGGGAACGAAATGACTTTGGGGTGCTTGAGTAACTGGGCGGTGGGGAAATCGATCACATAGGCATTCAGTTTGCCCGAGTCCAATGCGGCGATCACGGCGTCGTCATCACAGATGCCGCCGCGGGCGAGGTTGACGATGATGCCGCCGTCGTTCATCGATTCGATGCGGGCCTTGTTGACCAGTCCCTTGGTCACATCCAGCAGCGGGACGTGGACACTGACGGCGTCGCATTGCGAAAACAGGTGGTCCAGGTTGATCGCCTGTTCGACGTTGCGGGAAAGTCGCCAAGCGTTTTCGACGGAGATCTGCGGGTCGTATCCGACGACTTTCATGCCCAACGCGCTGGCGGCGTTGGCGACGCGACGTCCGATCGCACCCAGCCCGATCACGCCGAAGGTCTTGGAGTGCAATTCGCAGCCGACGAAGTTTTTCTTGCCGGCTTCGACCGCGGCGGAGATCTCCGCATCGGTTCCTTCCAAGGACGACGCAAATTGCATCGCCGGGTAGATGTTACGCGATGCCATCAGCAACCCGGCAAGCACCAATTCCTTGACGGCGTTGGCGTTGGCGCCCGGGGCGTTGAACACCGGCACGCCGCGCTTGGTCATCTTGTCGATCGGAATGTTGTTCACACCCGCACCGGCGCGGCCGATGGCGGCGACCGATTCAGGGATCTCCATGTCGTGCATCTTGAACGAACGAAGCAGAATCGCATCCGGGTGACTCGACTCGGACGAGATTTCGTATTCGTCGCGGGGCAGGCGTGAAAGTCCTTTGACGGAGATGTTATTGAGCGTCAGGATTTTGTACATCTCTGGCGTTGCTGTGGTTGGAGGAAAGGAAAGATCGGGGAGCGTGCGAGGACCTTGCGAGGCCGGTCGGAGGCAGCCATCGCGTCGGTCCGGCGAAAATCACGCGTTCTTGGATGCGAATTCGGTCACGAAGCTTGCCAGCGATTGCACGCCTTCGATCGGCATCGCGTTGTAGATGCTGGCGCGGATGCCGCCGACGCTGCGGTGCCCTTTCAAACTGACCAGGTCGCGTTCGGCCGCTTGGGCAAGAAACGCCGACTGCAGATCATCGTTGGGCAACGTGAAGGTTGCGTTCATCAGCGAGCGGCAATCCGGTTTGGCGTGTCCGGTGTAAAAGCCGCCCGACTGGTCGATCGCGTCGTACAGCAGCGCCGCTTTCTTGCGGTTCAGCTTCTCCATCGCCGCTAGCCCGCCGATGTCGTTTTGCAGCCACTTGGCGACTTTGCCCAGCACCCAGATGGCGAACGTCGGCGGCGTGTTCCATTCGGAGTCCGCGTCGGCGTGGTTCTTGTAATTCAAGTAACCCGGCAACGAAGCGCTGCCGCGGTCGACCAAGTCGCGGCGGATGATCACCACGGTCACACCCGCCGGGCCGGCGTTCTTTTGGGCACAGGCATACAGCAAGCCGTATTTGTTGATGTCGACCGGGCGATACAGAAAATCGCTCGACGCGTCACAGATCAGCGGCACGCCGGAGGGGCATTCGGGTTCGGTCGGGAATTGAACACCCTGGATCGTTTCGTTGTTGCAGTAATAGAGGTACGCCGCGTCGTCGGCGACGGTGTAGTCCTGCGCCGCGGGGACATGATTGAAATTCGACGACGAGGCATCGTAAACCACGTCGACCGATCCTTCCTTTTTGGCTTCCGCGATCGCTTTTTTGCCCCAGGTGCCGGTTTGGATGTAGGCCGCCGATTTGCCCGAATCGCGAAGCAGGTTGGCGGGGATCATCGAGAACTGAAGCGCCGCACCGCCCTGCAGGAACAGCACCGCGTAGTCGTCACTGATGTTCAGCAGCGAACGCAGGCTGTTTTCGGCGTCGTGCAGAATGTCGACGAATGTCTTGTCCCGGTGGCTCATCTCCAGCAGTGAACTGCGCGCACCGGGCAGGCAAACCAGTTCGTCGCGTACTTCCTCAAGTACCGAAACGGGCAGGACGGCGGGGCCTGCGGAAAAGTTGTAAGCTCGTTGGGCGGTCGCGGTGGCTGTCATCGAACGAATCGGTGTCACGTTGGGGGGGATGGGGCCGCCGACGGCACGCCTGCGTCGGCAATCTGAGCCGGGATTCTATGTCGAGCCGGTCGAGTGCGGAAGGAGCATCGCGTCGCAGGGCGGTTGACCGTGACGGGCGATGCCGATTAATCCGGATCGAAACCGAATTCTCGCATCCACTGGTCCACCTCGGATTGGTCCTGGATGCGGGGTTTTTTAGCAGCCGCCGAGTTTTTTCCAGGGTCAGCCGGCGGCCGACCGCCCTGCCCTGCCCCGCCGGATTTCGCCACCACGTCGATCGCCAAATGGATTTTTCCGTCCGTCAGGTCGTCCATCCAGGGTTCGCTATCGAAATGCGCGGCGCCGCGGCGCCGTGCCGCGATCTGGATTCGGTGGTCCGATGAGACGACCATCAGCCGTTTGGGCGTGTGATGTGCCCGAATGATTTCCTCCAATAAATCGTCCGCCGACAGGTAATCGACCGCAAAACGCACGCTCATCCCGTGGTGAACAAACTCGCTGGGGCGATCGCGTGGCGGGTTGGCGGCATCGAAGACGACACAGGTTTTGCGGCGAACCGGCTCACTGAGTTGATTCGTCAGCTCGCGCAGCAGAACATTCCGATCACGCTGCAACCAACGCGGGTCGGGATTGCGAGTCGGCGCGATCGGCTGCGTGATGTTGTAGCCGTCAAGGAGCAACAGAAGTGACATGGTCCGTGTAGGGTACCATGCATCAATCGAGATTTTGTCGGACTTCGACGTCCGCTGGTCCGCCGAAATGATAGAGTTGGTAACCCAAGACACCCAGGGTCACGGCCAGCAGGGCGATGGTGCCGAGCAGTTTCCAGTCGACTCCGTCGGCCGAGCGGATGGAGAAGCTTGGCAGCCGGAGCGATCGTTTGGCGGCGCGTTTGTATTGCTTGTGGTCGATCTTCTGTCGTGGCGGTCGTTTCTTCGGTACCGAATCGAGTTCGATGTCCTTGGCGACTTCTTCTTCGTCTTCGAAGTCCTCTGAAACGTCTCCGATGAACGTGTCATTCGGTTTGCCGGAGCGAATCGCGCTATCGGAGAGCACGTCGAAATCGCCCGCTTCGCCCCCCGCGATAGGATCGGACTCCAGACGCGATGGGGCCGGCCGATGTGGTGTCGACGGCAGATCGTCGTCCCAATCAAACTCTGCCTGATCTTCCTCTTCCAAGAACTCCGCGACGTCCTGGTTGTTCCACGAAGTGGGAGGCTCGCTGCAGGTCGCGTCGGTGTGCCCTGCCCCATCGGCGGCGTGGCCGGCCGAGGCGAGGACGGGTTGCTTGACCGAGACCCTGAACACGACTTTACCGAAACGCAATTCGTCGCCGTCGGCAAGCACTCGCCACTGGTGCGGCTGAAGTCGCATTCCATTGACGTAGGTGCCGCGTGTGCTTTTCAGATCGAGCGCTCCGAATCCGTCATCGTTGTGCAGCAACAAGCAGTGCCGCCGGCTGACCGATCGGCTTTTCGGCCGGATTTGGCATTCTTTCAGCCGGCCGACCAGGTAATAGCCAGGATGGATCGGTGCCGTCGTGCCGGCGTTGCTTCCCTGTGTGATGATCAATTCAACGGACATGCTACTCTTCGATGACAATGACATTTCCTTTGCCGCTTTCCGTGGTTTTCAGCCGTGTGATGGGCTTTTCGTCTTTCGTCATTTGATAAAACGTGACGCCGACGACCGCCAGTAAGGCGACAATGGACAAAGCCAGCCCGGCACCCAGTAAAACGCTCTGGCTGGCATCGGTTTCGTTTGCCGGGCCGCGTTTCTTCGTCGACTTGCGCGGTGCCCCGGCGGCAGTTTGCGGCGTCGCCAAGGGCGAAGCAGGTACGACTGCTGGGGAGAGGGCGGCCAGGTCGATCGGCGGCAGGCTGCCAAAATCGATCTCGGCGATCTCCGCCATCGCTCCCTGTGACGCTTCGCCGAGTGGCCCGCTGTCGTCGAGTGACGCAAAACTGGAGGAGTCCTCCGGGGTGATGGTCAGCTGCGTTGAGCGGGGCCGGTTGGCCAGTTCCCGGCCGGCCAATTTGGATCCCGCGATCCGGCGCAGTTGGGTCAATAGTTCAGCCGCCGAGGCGGGACGGTCGACCGGGCGTTTGGACATCATCCGTTGGATCAGCAAGCTGATCGCCGGCGGGCAGTCCGAACGGGTGTCGCTAACCAGTGGCACTTTGGCGGTTTGGTGTTTGGCCAATCGCTGGGCGACGTTGGTTCCCGGGAACGGCGGTTTTCCCACGAGCAGAAAGTACCAGGTGCATCCCAGGGAATAGATGTCCGCGCGGGCGTCGACCGACTGGGAATCGATGGCCTGTTCGGGGGCGATGAAATCGGCGGTGCCGGTCAATCGATTGGGCGCGTCGGTTCCGGCGGTGTATCCGATCCGAGCGAGTCCCATGTCGCTGACCTTGATCACGCCGTCGTTTCGCAACAATAAATTCGACGGCTTGATGTCGCGGTGGACGATGCCGCGTTGGTGCGCGTGGGCCAGTGCATCGGTCGTCTGGATCATCGCGTCGAGCGCTTCGGTGGGCGACATCACTCCGTCGCGGGCGATCGCGCGGTGCAGGTCGACGCCTTCGATGTATTCCATCACGATAAACAGTTTGCCATCGGATTCGGAGAAATCGAACGCTTGAACGATGTTGGGGTGTTCCAGTTTTGCCGAGGCCCGCGCCTCCTCTTTGAAACGTTCGATCCGGCGAGAATCTTTCGAAGCTTCCGAGGGCAGGATCTTGAGAGCCATCAATCGATTCATGACCGAATGCCGGGCCAGGAAGACGACGCCCATTCCGCCGCGTCCCAAGGGGCGTAGCAGACGGTAGTTGCCCAGGTGGAATCCGCGTGCTTTTCCGGCCAACAGCTTGCGGGCTTGCCAGGGAGTCAGCAGGTCCGCGCCGACCAGGCCTTTGGCCAGTCGGTCGGGCGTGAACACGACGTCTTCGGTCATCAGCGAGACGACCACTTTCTTGACGTCGGCCAGTTCGACCAGTCCGGCTTGCATGGACCGGCGAACGAAGTCGCGGGTTGCCTGGTCCAAGACCGGTTCGGCAGCGGTGGTTTCAACCGACATTGGACGATGCGTCTGTACTCCGAGGACTTCCCCAGTCACGACCGCACGATCGAGTCACCTGGGCGAGCTGACATTATTGAGCATCGGGTCGATCAGCCGGTTAAGAATTGGTTAAGGGATGGTGTCGATCCGGTGAGGGCTGGCGGTGGTGGTCGTGGCCGGCGAAGACAGGGGGTTTATGGGGCTTGCGGCGACGTTAAGCGGGCTCAAATCCGGGCCGGTAATAAACTTCTTTGAGAAACAGACCCTGGGGCGGCGCCGCTTGACCGGCATAGATGCGATTTTTCTGTCCCAGCACCTCGTCGATCCATTCCGGAGGCTGTTTGCCGTAGCCGACTTCGACCAGGGTGCCGACGATGTTACGGACCATGTTGTAGAGGAAGCCGTTCGCTTCGACTTCGATGGCCAGGTGCCCGCTGGTTGCGTAATCCGCCGCGGGCAGGACTTGGCAATCTCGCACGTCGCGGACCGACGACTTGCGTTGGGCGCCGGCCGATTCAAAGCTGGAAAAATCACGATGCCCGATGATCTTGGCCGCGGCACTCTGCATCGCCGTGACGTCGACGCTACGGCGGAGTCGCCAGCGGTATCGATGTTCGAACGGGTCGCGCTGATGGCGGACTTGGATTTGATATCGATAGCGTTTTCCGATCGCGTCACGAATCGCGTGAAAATCCGACGGCGCCTCGTGGACTTCGGTCACCACGATCGTTTCGGGCAATCGCGAATTGATCGCTTTGGACAACGCGTCGGCCGAGGCGGTCCAAGTCGGAAAGCGGCAGCTGGCGACTTGGCCGAGCGCGTGGACACCGGCATCGGTGCGTCCGCTGCCGGTGACGGTGACGTCCAGTTTGGTCGATCGCTGGACGGCCTGCTGGAGCGTTCCTTGGATCGTTGCCTGGCCCGGTTGAACTTGCCAACCGGCGAAGTCCGTACCGTCATAGGCGATTTTGAGCGCAAAGGTTCGCGTCACCGATCAGCCAGCCGAGGCGACGGACTGCTGTAGCAATTCGGCGATCTGGACGGCGTTGGTCGCCGCACCTTTTCTCAGGTTGTCGCTGACGCACCAGAATGCGATCCCGTGACCATCGCCGCTGATGTCGCGTCGAATCCGGCCGACAAAGACGTCGTCTTTGCCGTCGCAGTCGCGCGGCATCGGATACTGGTGGTTGGCCAGGTCGTCGACGACGGTGATGCCCGGCGCGGCGCGGAACAATTCGGTTGCTTCGGCGGCCGTGAGCGGTTTTTCCGTTTCCACCAGGATCGATTCGCTGTGCCCGATCGTGACCGGAACGCGGACGGCGGTCGGACAGACTTGGATGTCGTCATCGCCCATGATCTTACGGGTTTCGTACACCATCTTCATTTCTTCGCTGGTGTAGCCCTCGAACTTCTCGCTGCCGATCTGCGGGATCAGGTTGAAACCGATCGGGTGTTGAAACGTTTCGTGACCGGGGGTTTGCCCGTCCAGGATTTGTCGCACGCTGGATTCGAGTTCGACGTTGCCGGCCAAGCCGGCGCCGCTGGTGGCCTGGTAGGTGCTGACGACGACTCGTTTGACCTTGGCCGCTTTGTGGAGCGGCGCGAGTGCGACGACCATTTGCGTGGTGCTGCAATTCGGGCTGGCGATGATGCCTTGGTGATCGGCGATCGCATCCGGATTGACTTCGGGGATGATCAGCGGGACCTTGGGGTCCATTCGCCAGTAACCGCTTTCGTCGACGACGATGGCGCCTTCTTTGACGGCGTAGGGGGCGAATTCGGCGGACACCTCGTCGGGTGTGCTGGCGATCACGATGTCGACGTCTTCGAACGCACCTGGGGCCAACAGCTCCACCGTGATCGTTTCATCTTTGAAGCGAACTTGTTGACCGGCCGAACGCTGCGAGGCCAGCAGTTTCAGCCGCTTGAAAGGAAAGTTGCGATTGGCAAGTTGCTCAAGAACGATTCGTCCGACCGCACCGGTGGCACCAACGACAGCTAAGGTTTCGTACACAGGATTCAAAAAAGGTTGGAGTGAAGTGGCGCAGGCTTCCAGCTTGCGCCCGGGGTGTCTGGTCTCAAGGGCAAGCTGGAAGCTTGCCCCACTCTTTGGGAAGTCCTACTTCTTGATCGCTTCGATCGCTTTGGGCAGCTCTTTGTCGATCACGCCCATGCCGCCACGTCCGCCGTCCATTCGAGACTCGATGTCCAGCACGGTGTCTTCGGCTTGGGCTTCCCAGAACTTGGTGATCGTTTCTTTGGGGAGCGGTTTGTAGGATCGGAAGATGCGGAATCCGACGCCGCGTGACGGATCACTGGTGTGCCACCAGGGGCTGCGTGGGAAGTTCGGGTCTTCCGACTTCCATTCTTCGTCGTCCGAAGCCATGCGTGCGGCGCTGCGCAGGTCTTCGGCGTCCGATTCCCAAGTTCCACCACGAACCACACAGGGGGACGGGACTTCGGGCCATTTGACCAGGTCGGTCGCGTTGACGCCCTGCTTGTCGGCGAAATCAACGTAGCCGTCTTCGGTGTATTGATTGACGGTCCATTCGCCGACGTTGCCGTGCATGTCGTAGAGGCCGAAGGGGTTGGGTTTCTTCGATGCGACGGCGACCTGTCCGTCGTCGGCGTTGTCAAAGTACCAGGCGTAGTCATCGATGTCGTCGGCGCTCTCGCCCCACGAGTAAGCCGTCGTCGTTCCGCCGCGGGCGGCATATTCCCATTCGGCTTCGGTCGGCAGTCGGAACTGTTGGCCCGACACCAGGCTGATCCATTTGGTGAATTGTTGCGCCGAATACTGGGTCATCGTGACCGCGGGTTGATCCTTGTCTTCGCCGTATTCGTAAGTGAACGTCGGGTCATAAAGCTCCGTCGGGGCGGTGATCGCATCGACTTTGTTGTCGTCGTTGACGACTCGGATGCCGCTGGATTCGAACTCTTTGAAGATGCCGTACAGGTCCATGTACTCCTGGTACAGGCCCCAGGTGACCTCCGTCTTGGCGACCCACATCGGGTCGACGGTGACCTTGATTTGTGGGCCTTCGTCGTCGCGGCGATCCGCTTCGTCTTCGGGGCTGCCGAACATGAATTCGCCGCCGGCGACCGGGATCATTTCGACTTCTTCGTCGGTACCGGGCACACGAAAGGTGTAGGGAACCATGTAACCTTCTTCGACCTTGACCGACGGGCCTTCGGCGGGCTTTTCCGCCGCGATCCCGGGGGTTGCGTCGTCAGCGGACGCAGATGATGCGAAGGACACGAGTGCTGCGGAAAGGGACAGGCCGATCACAGCGAGGGCTCTGGGCATATTCACGGTGCTGGGGTCTCGCGGGGGAAAAAGTGGTCGAGGGGAACAAACGTGGATAGTATAGCGCAGAGATCGAGGATTTTCGATCGTCTGAAAGTGGAATAACGCACCGGAAATGGTGGCCAGCGGCAGAATCAACACCTGGGGTGTGCCGAGGGGCCCGGTCGAGATCAGGTAAGAAGATTTCGGGGGTAAGAAAATGGTGACTGACCCTATTGATTGGATGGGGCTCATTTTCCTGCCTCCAAAATCTTCCTACCTCTCCACCCAGCCACGCTGTCCTGGCAAGTCGGTGGGGGATACAGGGCAGGTTGATGAGGGGCGCAAGGGCGGGCGTCTACGACCCAATCGCCGGCCGGCGCTAACTAGCGAACATCCAACGGCGGGGGGCGTCGACCGAGCAGGACGTCAAATTCCAACGGCCGGCCGTCGCGGATGACGCTCAAATGGATTGCCGTGCCCGCCATGGCGTTTCCGATCAATTGCATCAGATGATCCACGTCACGCACTTGTTGGTCGTCCAGTGCAATCACCAGGTCGCCCGATTTCAACCCCGCCCGCGCGGCACCGGAGCTTTGGTCGGCCAGTGCAGCGATCATCGCGCCGCGAATGCGGTGGTTCTGGCTTTGCAGCCGGTCGTCGGGAACCTCGACCAGTGAAACGCCCAGCCAGCCTCGCTCGATCGACCCTTTTTCACGCAGCTGCAGGTAGATTTTTTTGGCGATGCCGCTGGGGATCGCAAAGCTGACGCCTTGGTAGGTGTCGCCCACGATGGCGGTGTTGATGCCGATCAGGGTACCCCGTGAATCGACCAGGGGGCCGCCGCTGTTGCCCGGATTGACCGCCACGTCGCTTTGCATGAAGTCTTGGTAGCGGTCTTTGGCGCGGACCACGCGGTGTTTGCCGCTGAGGATGCCGAAGGTGACGGTGCGGTCCAGGCCGAAGGGGCTGCCGATCGCCCAGACGGGAGAGCCGACCCGAATCCGCTCGCTGTCGCCCCACGGGATCGGCATCAAATGATCGGCGTTGACTTTCAGCACGGCCAGGTCGGTCAGTTCGTCGGTGCCGATGATCATCGCATCGACAGTCCGGCCATCGCTGAGTGTGACCGAGATCTGGTCGCTGCCGGCGACCACATGGCGGTTGGTCAGGATGTAGCCGTCGGCATCGACCACCACCCCGCTGCCCTGGTCGGAGATCAGGATCGCCGGAGCACCGGGGACATCGTGGTGGGCGATCGCTTCGTGGGCGGTGCGATGGATGTCGATGTGGACGACGCTGGGGCCGGCCGCCGCATTGACCATCTGGTAGGCTTGGCTGAGCGTGTCGAGCGAGACGTTTTTCAAGCCCTCGCCGGCGACTTCGAATTCGGCACGCAGCTGTCCGCGATGCTGTGCGTACCGGATCTCTTCGACAATCCCCGGCAGGACGTATCGGGCCGCCGCCAACATCACCAGCACGGTCACCAGCATCACCATGCCGTGCCGCACCGGGTCGCTCCGCCGTGCGTGCTGACGGTGTTTTGTCGCAGTCGAATGCAGGTCCGGTTCGGGGCTGACCACGATGTCCGACACGTCGATGTCGGTGATGTCGGCGCAGGATTCCTGAGCGGCACTGCTGCCGAGTGAAACCGGCGGGGGTGAAGTGTTCTGGGGCGAGACGCCCTGGGGTGACGTGCCGAAGACGAACCGGTCGGAAAGTGTGTCGTCCGACGCCCTACCTGATGCGTCGTCTCCGCTCGCGTCCCCTGCGGTCGCGTCCGCGTCGGGTTCGAAGTGTGGCCGGGCGGGGCCTGATGCTTTGGGGTGAAAGCGATGAAAGATCACGGTCCTGGTCGGTTCGAGCGATTCGCTCTCGAACCGATGCGTGATCGGCGCGGCGACCGGTTCGTCGGCGCTGCAGGTGTCTGTGCCGGAACGATCGGGCGTGGGGCTGTTTGAGTTGACGCGGTTCGGCAGAGCCGCGTGCGTGTCCTCGACCGACGGCAGGCGTTCCGGTTCGGGCTGGTCCTGCGGCGGCAGGTCGCTGTCGGGGGTTTCCGTCGTTGAAATCTGGACTTCGGCCATCGGGATTTCGTCGGATGGCTTTTCAGCCTGCGGGCCTTCTGGCGGTCGATCCATAATGGAGCTCGGTCCCACACGCAAACGGACGGAAGTTGGAATGGCCCTATTCTAGCGCGACAGGATTACCAATCGGCAAGTTTTTTTGACGAAATCGCGAGCAAATCCCACTCGGAGGGCGGAAAAACCGGTCCGGGTGGCTCGCCTTCGGCCCGGGTTTGCGAGACAATTGGCGAGTGTTTCCCGGCGACGCAGACCGCTCCGGGGCCGTCCAGCTGCGGCCCGTGGCCGCGGGGGTGCGACGCAATCAAAACTGACCGCCTCTCTGTATCTTTCGGATTCGAATCCCTTATGGCTTCTTCAGCGGCACGTGATCTATCGTCGGCTCGCGAGACGATTTACCAGGCAATCTCCGCCATTCGTCTGATCGATCCCCATACCCACATCAACCCCTATTCGCCCGCGTCGAGCACGTTGGCGGACATTCTGGGGTACCACTACTACACCGAGTTGGTCCACTCGGCGGGGATGCCGCGACAGGAGATCGAGGAGCCGGGGATTTCGCCCCGCGAGCTGGTCGGCCGCATGGTTCACGGTCTGGGCAACATCACCAACACCGCCAACTACCACTGGTTGATCCAGATCTGTCGCGAGTTTTTTGATTTCACCGACGACGCGATCACACCGGACAATTGGGAGTCGTTGTTCGACACCGCGGAAGAAAAGATGAACGGCGCCGGTTGGGCGCAAACCGTGTTGGACAAAAGCAACGTCGAAGCGGTGTTCCTGACCAACGACTTCGACGATGAATTGGAAGGCTTTGATTCGAGCACCTACATCCCCTGTCTACGCACCGACGACTTGGTGTTTCATCTGGCCAAGCCCGAAGTCCGCCAACGTCTGGAGCGTTGCAGCGGCGTGCCGCTGGACGGAACCTTGTCCTCGCTGCGGGCGGCCCTGGAGCAACGTTTCGAACACTTCGTCTCCCATGGCGCGCGCGCCTGTGCGATTTCCATCCCGCCGAGTTTCCAACCCTCGATGGTCGGCGACGGTGAAGCCCAAAACGCACTCGACCATGTCCTCCGCCACGACAGTCAGTCCGAAGCGTCGCAACGCGACTCGCTCTCGCGGCGCGTCTTTTGGACGCTCGCGGAATTGTGTGATCAGTACGGATTGCCATTTGATTTGATGATCGGTGTGAACCGCGGCGTCTATCCGTCGGGGGTCTACCAGGGACAAGACCTGTACGACAGCCGGGTTTCGTTGATTCAGTATCGCGAGTTGTTCAACGCGTTCCCCAAGGTCAAGTTTCCGATCTCGGTGTTGGCCAGCGTGACCAACCAGGAATTGGTCAGTTACAGTTGGATCTTTCCCAACGTGTTGACCAACGGGCACTGGTGGTACAGCAACACGCCGTCGTTCATCCATCGCGATGCGGCCGCTCGCCTGGAAGCGGTGCCGCGCAACAAGCAAATCGCCTACTACAGCGACGCGTACAAGTTGGAATTCGTGTTGCCCAAATTTGACATGTACCGACGCATCCTGGCCCGCGTGCTGGCCGATGAGTTTGTCGGCGAGAACGGTTGGAGTGAAGAGAAGGCGATTCAATTGGGACGTCAGGTGTTGCGTGGGAATGTGGATGAAGTCTTTCGGTCTCCGTTGATCGACGCCGAATCCCTTGATATCGCAAGCGGGACAAGCGGGTCGCCGATCGTGGTCGGCTCATCCAGCGATGACGGTGACAGCGGGTTGGCGGAAGAGGATTCGGAATTGTCTGCATTCCTGGCCGGCGACTCGGACGAAAGCGACGATCAGGATGGATTCGCGACGGTCACCGATGATTCCGACCGCACCGTCGGTTCGGAATCCTTCGGCTCGGTCGGGCAGTTGGCCGAAACGATCGATTCGGACGAAGAGTTGGGTTTCTTGGACCCGATTCCGACCGGCGAAGAGGTGGATGCATCGGAGGTGCCCGACGTGGTGATCGAGGATGCGTCGGCCGCGTTTGACGCGACCGCGCTGGACGCGGCAGTGGACCCCCAGTCGCTGGACGTCGGCGATCTCTTGGGTGAGCTGGGCGATAACCCGCCGGGGCCGGACTCGCCCAATTCCAGCATTCACATGTTGGCCGGTGACGGTGAATTCAAGCCCGACAGCGACTCGATGAAACTCAAGCCCGATCCGATGACCGGGGAACTGCATTTTCCTGTCGGTGACGACGACGATGACGATGACATCGGTTTCGGAGCCGGCGTGTTTGATAAGTAGGGACCGACGCGCCGCTCGCTGACGCGTCCCGCTGGTGGCATACCAGCACGTGGCGTCAGCCAGTGGCGGGCGCTGGTGGCGGGCGCTGGTGGCAGAGTGACCGCGGGCCGCTCGCTCACGCCTCCCGCTGGCATGGGATGCAACTCAAATCCATCTAGTGGCGCATCGCTTTGGGCGTCGTCCGGTGCCAGCAACGACTGGTAAACGCGATCGTCCACCGTCTCGCTGAGAAACCGCACGGAGCCATCGGCTAGCGTGATGTTGACGCCGCCGGGATGCAGCGAACTCGGTCGAGCGAGATCGTGGGCGTTGGCCTTCGTCATCTGCAG
The DNA here is from genome assembly GCF_025060895.1 of Stieleria sedimenti. GTDB lineage: Bacteria > Planctomycetota > Planctomycetia > Pirellulales > Pirellulaceae > Stieleria > Stieleria sedimenti. The sequence continues at coordinate 13,607 of NZ_JANZKV010000150.1, forward strand.
CTCGTCAAGCGGCCGCCCGCCGAACGTGGAATTGATCCGGTGGATCGGTTGGACAGGCGGCAATCCGCTCGCGGGGTCATCCGATTCCCGGTGCCAGACGATCCCTTGGGCGTACCGGCTGGTCGGTTCGTACGACACGTGCTCGTGGCCTTCCTGCAAGATCAAGTCTTCGGCATCGATGAATCCCGCCCGGTGCCACGGTAACGCTTGCAAGTTTTCGGTGAACAACAGCGTGTGGGAGACTCCGTCGGCAAAGTCGTCCAAGCTGATCTCCGGTCCGAGAGGAACGGCGTCGCCGTTAGGCAATAGTCCAGGGAACTGATTGTTGAAGACGCCGTTGGCCGCGGATATCGAACGTTCAAATTGTGGACTCAAAAGCGAAGCATACATGCCTGCGTTGCAGGCGTAATGGTTCGCGCCAGCAACGGTTGCGCGATCGGTTGCTGCCGGACACTGCATGAGGCTGAGTGTGGCGGCTGTGATTGAGTTGAATCCAACGCCGGCCCGACCTTCGGTTAATGGCCCCTCCGTCCCGAACGCAATCGGAAACTTGTTCAACGACCAACGCTCATAGAGCGGTTGTTCGTCCAGATACGGCAACAGAGCAACGACCCAGGTGCCAACTTTTTCGTGCGCGTGGGTGCTGGCAAATTCAGGAGCGAGAGAATCCGTGGCAGCTGAATCCTGACCGGGCCGCCACGCACCATAGTGTTGGACGTAACCTGGAAGTCGGCCTCTCGCCGAGTGGAAAACTTGCGCTGCCAGCCCGAATTGCTTGAGATTGTTTTTGCAGGTGGCACTCCAGTGGGGACGCCGAGGTGTGCTGATGGCTGGGAGCAAAACGCCAACCACCATCACGGTCGCGACGACCCAGAAGATGACGTCAATCGGTTTTAGGCGTCGTTTTGAACTGCCCATTGGCCTGGACCTCGTCGTCTGTCACGTTGATCGTTCTTCATGGTAACAGGTCGGCGGTGGGATGGCTTTATTGGATTCCCGTCCGGCGGATGCATCGCGTGATGCCATGGGAGTGTTTGCAAGTGCACACGCGGCAGAGTCGGATGGGAATGCACCCACGGATGGCAGCGCGAACCCACGGATCCCAGGCTGCTTCCCATCCGTGGGTTCGCGCTGCTATCCGTGGGTTTAACTCGTTCCCAGGCTCCTGCCCTACGCCGTGAACGATTTATCTCCTGTGTTTGACGAGGTTTTAGCGGCAGGGCGCGAGCCCTCCGGTTCCTCACCACACGGGACGGCTCGCGGGCTGTCGATTTAGTCGGGTTCTGCTGAGTGAATGGTGAGCCGCTGGCCGTAAGGCCTCGGGCGAACGTCGCACTGCCCGGCCGCTTACGCGTCACGGCTCACAAAACCGACAGCCCGCTCGCGCCGTTCCGCTCACCAGTCGT
>NZ_JANZKV010000151.1 GCF_025060895.1 Stieleria sedimenti
CTTTAGCCGCCCATTGTCGCTGCGTCGCAGCGACAGAAAATCGCCTCAAGGCTAGACACCAACGATGGCGGCATGCCTTTTCCGCCCCGTCAGTTGGTGCCGCGACCCCGGGCCAGCCCGACCGCTTTGCCGTGGGGTGATCAGGGCGTTACGATGGAGACGTTTGTAACGCGTCGCGTGTCTCGTTCTTGTGAATTCCTTCACCGGAGAACCTTTCCATGCCTGCCGGTCCAGCGCCTTCGATTCGGGCCGTCGCGTGCCGCATTGCCGTCTCACCGGTGGTCGCCTTTGTCGTCTTGTCGGTGATTTTTGCATCGTTTCCGCATCCATCCGCCGCGGCCGATCGCAACGAGGCCCGCTTTCGTCGATTGCTGACCGGTCGTCATGACGAAGCGCGTGTCGCGGCGCTGAGGTCGGTTCCGAGCGACTTTCAAAGCCGTCTGTATGCGTTACCGATCATCGTCGACGCCTTGGAAATACTCTGCGAGGACGCCCGTTTCGACCGGGCGATCAAGCAGGGCCAGCCGGAGTTGCCCGGCGGCGTGCGATTGATGATCGACTTCATCGGAACAGTCGATCGCCCCGAGGCGACCGAAGCGCTCGTCGACCTGCTCGATTGCGGTCGTCTGACCTGGGCGATGGCATCGATCCAAACCCTCTGCAAGAACCAACACCACGCCGCCATCGATGACGTCGTCGGCCTGATCGGTTCAGACGCCTTTGATGCCAGCTATGGATTCCGGTTCACACTCGCACGCGGACTGAAGGAGATGAAACATCCCGACGCGTGGGAAGGCCTCGCCAAAGTCTTCGAGCGCGTCGATGGACAATTGGCCCATCGGCTCGACCAGGAATTCCGACACGTCACGAGCGAAGATTTCGATGGCGACGAGGAACGCTTTCAAGCCTGGCGAGGCCTGGTCGGATTAACCCCCGAACCGAAGTCTGCTCAAGTGGACGCCTTGGCCAAGGCGTCCGAGATCCTCCGCCAAGAAGGCCAACCGGAACTGCCGATCCCGCAGCAGATGGGATTGCAACCGGCCAAATCTGCCGCCTCCTACGCGCGTGAAAAACGATTGCAGCCGTCGCACTATTATGGCATCAACATCTATGCCAAGCGATTGCTGTTCGTGATCGACCGCAGCGGCAGCATGCGGACGGTGGTGGGCGGCCATGCCAGGATCCAACGCGCCAAAATGGAATTGATCACCGCGATCAACGGACTGGACGAACAATGCCAGTTCGGCATCCTAGTGTTCGACAACGACGTCCGTGCCTGGCGCGAAGAATTGGTCGAAGCCGACGAGACGAACAAACGCAATGCGATCCGATTTGTCGAGTACTTGTCCGCCGGGCGGAGCACCAACACCTATGCCGCGCTGCGTCGATCGCTCAGCTTTGATCCGCAACTCGAAGCCGTCTTCTTACTGACCGACGGCGAACCGACGTATGGACCAATCGTGAATCCCTCGGCAATCCTGCTGGACATTCTTCGCCGCAACGAAGTCCACAATGTGACGATCAATACGATCGCGATCGCCGTGGAACCGCTGATGGCGACGTTCCTGAGAAACCTGAGCGAACCGAGCAACGGGGAGTTTCGTGAGGTCAAATGAAGGCGTGGGCGAGTCGCGTGGGACGCGAGTGGAACCGTGCGGGAGGTGGCAAAACGATGTGGGCAAAACAATGTCAAGCCACCCAGGACGGCACCACCTGCCGCCCCCATCGTCTTGCCCTCATCGTCTTGCCCTCATCGTCTTGCCCTCATCGTCTTGCCCTCATCGTCTTGCCCCCATCGTCTTGCCACACCCGCTCATTTCTTCTCCACCACCGAGCCCTCGATCGTCTCCGGCTCCTTCAACGTCGCGGCCGTCACCAGCTTTTCTCGCTGATGGGTGTGCCACAATTTCAGCGACAGAAACAGGGTGGCGAAGGTGACAACAAAGGCGATCACGGTCAGAAACAGTGGTTGCAGATAATTGACCGAGACGTGGGCGATGGCTTCACCACCGGCCTTCATCGTCCGCCCGGCGATGCCGGCCTTGCTGACCACGATCGGGTTTCCTTCGGCGTCAAAAACGATTTCATCCCCGCCGAGAATGCGTTCCGACTCGGCCAGAATGATCGTGGTGGTCGCCGCGGTGAATAGCGTCTTGCCGGGATTGTCCGCGGCGAACCGCCCCATGAAGCCGACCATCCGCTCGGCATCATTTCGCAACAGCGACAACACGCCGTTGCGTGGCGTGGTCGGCAGCGCGGCCAGATCATCGGCATGTCGGCCGACGACGATGGCTTGATCGCTCGTCAGTTTGGTCGCCAGTTCCGCCCCGTCGTCACCCAGCACGCGGGCAAGCATCCCTCCCACGCCCGGATGCTTCAATTCACTTCGCAGTGCCGAAACACCCACGCGTCCGACGGTCTGGGCCAATTCGCGTCCGGCGGGCCCCGCCGACAGACGTGCCAATGCAGCGCGAACTTGGGACTCGGGCAATTCGTCCAGTGCGGCCAACAGCGGCGCCAACTCGGGGGCATTGTCCAGCGCCGTGAGCGCTTCGGGGCCATACTTGCTGGCCAACCGACCGACCTGTTCGGCCGCCTCTTGGCCACCTTCACGCACGGCCGCGGCGCCGACACGCTCGGCCATTTCACGTCCGCCTTGGCGAGCCAAAAATTCGGTCGCCTCCTCGGTGCCTTCTTTACCAAAGTACTTCAGGATTGCGCGGGCAACCGACGTCCCCGACAGGACGGCCAAGGGTGATCCCGCGCGGGCGACGGGCGAGGGCCCGATCGCGGACAGGGCGGTCAGGATTCCGATCAACGCGAGTGTCAAACGGCCACTGGCATTCATCACAACGATTCTCCGTCGACAATTTGCTGATAGAAACGATCACGATAGGCGTCGCGCAATTGGCCACACAGTTGGGGCAGGGCATCCCGAAGACCGTTCCGCTGCCCCGCGGCGCCGCCGGCTGCTTGGTTTGTCGTCGCATCGCCACGCGACGCCCCACCCGAAATCAACGTCGCCTCCAGATCGTTCAGGTAGATGTGCATTTGCTCGGTTAATTCCGTTTCAAACCGTTCGGTCATCCACCAGTCGATCACCAGACCGATCGCCAACCCCGCCCCGAAACCGACAACGGCACCGACCGGCCCCCCGATGGATCCGCCGCCGGCACCGGTCGCCGAAGCCCCCACCGTCGCGCTCGCACCGGCCGCCGAGCTGATCGCCACCGAGGGTGCAAAACGGACCAGCAAGCCGGCAACGACCGATCGAGCGGCAAAGGCGCCGACTTCGCCGAGCACCAAGGCCCCGAGCATGTTTTCCACGCTCGTCGTTCCCTGACCGGCCGCATAACGCCCCAGATCGGTCGACAATTCTCGAAAAAAGGTATCGTGTTGTTGCATTTGCACGCCCGGCAAGTCGGACGTCGTCAGCGCCGCCTGGACGCGTGTCAGCATCAACGTCTGGTTCGCATCGATGTCGTTACGAAATTGAAGCAGCGCGGTGGAGATGTCATGGAGCAGCGTTTCTTCGGAAAACAAATGTGACTCAAATTTGTCCTGCACGTACGCTTCGACGCGGCCATCGCTCGTCCACCAGCCGCCGGGCATGCGTTTCAGCACGCCCAGTCGCGTGGAAAGGCTGGTCATGTCTGCGACAAACGGCTCGACCCCCGCATGGTATCGCTGCAATGTCCGATCGATCCGCTGCAGGCAACGATCGGCGGCCGACCGATTCTGTTGATCGATCTCTGCAATCAATGGAATGATTTCGGCGTCATAGAACCGTGCCCGCGCGACGCGTCGTGCCGTCTGCGAACTCAGTGCCGCATCCCGAGTCGATTCGGAGGGACGCGGCATCGATTGCGTTGATGCCTGGGACAGTTGCTCCGCCTGGGGCTGAAGCGCCACGCCCAACGTGATCAAGGCGACCGCGGTGGCGACCGTCAGCGGCACCTTCAAGGGCGTACGGCTGGGAAGCATCTGATCTGCCATTTCTGATCGTCGCCGAACCAACGTTTCATCTCCCCCCGTTTCGAAACAGGTCCGCAAGACGGCCTGTCGAATTCATCGATGTTCCCAATTCAACGCGATCACGTGAGACGCGAACGCGCAAGCGAGGGAGTCGCCGCCCAGCCCCTTGGCAACGCATGGCAGCCCATTGGCAACGCATGGCAGCCCCTTGGCAACGCATGCGGGCTTGATCAATCGGCCGAAGAGGGCTTTTGGCCCATCCGCCCGCAGCGTCAGGAGCGACACGGACGCCATGCTTACGATGCCCAGAATTTCCACTTCGATCGCTTGGGAGTCGGTCGCTTGGGATGCACGCCCAAGACGCCCCACTGCTGTGTGTCGCCGACCTTGATATCGGCCACTCTCAACAACGACGCCTCCTTGAGTTTCCGGATCAATCGATTATTTCTGTCGGTCTGGACCACCTGGACACGATTCTGGAATTGAGCCATCGCCGACATGATCGCGGACAGAGCCTGCCTGGCCGATGTCGGTTCCCCGAAATCTTCAATCACAAACACTGATTCGTTTTTGGGGCGTCCCACGGTATCCGCGAAACGCCATCGGTCGCCCTCCTGGTCCCAGCCGTGGTAATCACCAGCCATTGATATGCCTCAGTCCCAAACGACCCGAAACTCAATTCTCTCAGACCAGTAGCTTACACGAAGAACGGCAGCACAATCAAAGTCGATTCAGCCAAGCGATCAAACAATCGTCCATCCAATACGATCGCTGCCGGCCGACAAATCCTGCATGCCCCCCGGTTGTGGTCAACAACACGCGTGTTCGATCGGGCCATCGTGCATTGAGGAAACAATCCGCCGGGACGATCGGATCGTCCTTTGCCGCCAGAACCAAAGTTTTGACGGGGTTGGACGCGGTCACATGGGTCGCCCCACACTGTCGGTAATACTCCAATGCCCCCTGGAAACCACTCAACGGAGCGGTCAACCGATCATCCAGCTCGAGCAGTGTTTTGGGGCGACCGAGCGAAGCGATTTTCTGGAAATGCTCGCGCTCGCGGACCGCCGGCGCGATGCGTTCAAACAGGGCCCGGATGAAGTAGTAGTTGTACAACCGTCTGGAGAGCCGCTCCATGTTTTCGCTGCAGCGGACCAAATCGATGGGCGGGGCGACCACCGCGATTCGCTCCAGCCGATCGAACCACTCCGGCCTGGCATCCAATCCCGCCCCGACCCGACCGGCCAAACGCAGCAACTGGTTCCCTCCCAGCGAGACGCCCACCGCGGCCAGCTGTGAATCCGGATGCCGCCGCGCGACGAAATCCAGCGCGGCCATCACGTCTTCGCTGCGGCCGGCGTGACTCAAGCCCCGCGACAAATCCCGGGCCGCCCCGCAACCACGCATGTCCACGCGGTAAACCGTCCACCCCAACCGCACGAACCGCCCGGCCAAACGAATCATGTACGGAGAACCGTGACAACCGCTGAGCCCGTGGAACAACACCACAATGCGATCGCCCGACACACGATCGCCCGACACACGATCGCCCGACGGCACCGCCCGGTCGACCTCCGATGCAAACGATTGCCCGGCCGATTGCCCGGCCGATTGCCCGGCCGCGACCACCCCACCATCGACCGCTGCGTTCTCATGCAGCACAATGGCGTCCCCGTCGGGCAACTCCACCACGTGGTTTGCGTCAGCGGCGATCTGTTGCCCGGGTGCCCGAAGCGACGCGAGCGTTTGCAAATGCCCGCCGCGGATCAACAGGTCGGGCTTGAACGGTGGGGGCACAAAGTTTTTCATTTCCCGATCAGTGTAAAGAAACGCGTTGGATTCATGCAAACGATCCGATCCTTCATCTCCATTCCGGTCCCTCCCGTCGTCACCTCGGCCGCCGGAAAGATCATGAAACGGCTCAAACCGCTCGACGACAGCTTCAAATGGGTGCCGATCGAAAACTTTCACTTAACCCTGAAGTTTCTCGGCGAAGTCGACAACGTCGAAGTCCCCGCGGTTTGCAAAGCGATTCGTCGCGTGACCGACAACCTCGAACCCTTTGAATTAGGTTTTGCCGGGACCGGCGGTTTTCCCAATGCCGAAAAACCACGTGTCGTCTTCATCGGTGTGGATGACCCGACGGGAAACCTGGTCCAACTGGTCGCCGGACTGGAAAAGCAACTCGCCGAGCTGGGATTCAAACCCGAACCACGCGACTACACCCCGCACCTGACCCTCGGACGCACCCGCAGCAATTCCAGGCGGGGCGGCGATGCGTTGGTCGAGGCGATGAAGGATTTGGCCGACATCCAGATCGGCGAAATGGTCGTCGACGAAGTTCACCTGATGGCCAGTTTTCTCGACAAGTCCGGGCCGACGTATCAAGTCATGGACACGATCGAGTTGGAATAGCCGTCGTTTGCCGCGCGGCGCTCGGCCGGATTAAACTGGTGGCATGAGCACCGTACCCGATCCCGATGCCTCGCCGTCGGCTACCCCAGCGGTCACCGATCCGCTGGCGAGGAAATCGCCGCCGACCGATTCACCCTCGCCCCATCCCCCACGGAATCTTAGCGTGACGGATCGCGTCGCCGACGTGCTGGCCGACCTGGGCGGGATTGCCGCTGATCGCCTGTACTCGGGAACCGCCGAACCCGCCGGCCCGGATGAATTACTCAAAGCACACCGGCAAGGCAACGTGTGTGAATTGGTCGACGGCTATCTGGTGGAGCGTGCGATGGGGTATCGAGAGTCATTGATTGCGGCCGTTTTCATCGAACTGCTCAACCAGATCGTACGGACCAATAAACTCGGTGTCGTCTCGGGAGCCGACGGATTCTTCCGCTTGTCCCCCTCTTTGATCCGTGGCCCCGACGTCGCGTTCACCTCCTGGGATCGTCTTCCCGACCGCAAGGTTCCCGCCGAAGCCTATCCCGCCGTGATCCCCGACCTGGTCGTTGAAGTAGTCAGTGCGGGCAACACGCGAACAGAGATGACCAACAAACGTCGTGACTATTTCGCGCGTGGCGTCCGACTGGTTTGGATGGTCGATCCGGATCAACGCAGCGTCGCCGTGTGGCGATCGATGACCGACTACCGCGTGCTCGATGAAACTCAATCGCTCGACGGCGAAGACGTGATCCCGGGTCTTTCCATTCCCCTGGCCGAAGTCTTTGAAGTGCTCAACGGACCCGATGAAGCACCCCCGGAAGGGAATGAAGGTTCCGTTTAGTTTTCCCAACAGACGTTTCCCGGTTTCATCGCGGCGTTCTAATGACGGTGTCGACTGAAACACCAATCGGAAACGGATTCACTCCACTTTCTCTCCCCTCCTATCTCCCATCGCTTCCATGAATCTTGCTACGCGTGTCTCACTGTTCGTTGCCACCGCGCTGTTCACATCTGGGATCGCATCGGCGCATGAAACCAGCGGCGATCACCCGCACGACCACGGCACCGCACCAAGCGTCTTGACGACCCGTTCGGCGGCGAAAGTCATCGCGCCGACGGTCGCCGAAGACGGTTTTCAATTCATCGTCTACGGCGACCGAACCGGGGGCGTTCCCGCCGGTTTAAAAGTCCTCGAACAGGCCGTTGCCGACACCAATCTGCTGGACCCCGATCTGGTCATGACCGTCGGCGATCTGATCCAAGGTTACAACGAAACGCCCGAGTGGCTTGAACAAGCCGACGAATACAAACAGATCATGAATCGTCTGAAGATGCGTTGGTTCCCGGTGGCGGGAAACCACGACATCTACTGGCGCGGCGACAACCCCGCACCTCCGGGACACCATGAATCCAACTACGAACAACATTTTGGTCCGCTCTGGTATTCCTTCCGCCATAAAAACGCCGGCTTCATCGTGCTGTACAGCGACGAAGGCGACCCGGCGACCAACTTAAAAGCGTTCAATGCCGGGCGACTGCAGCAGATGAGCCGGCAACAACTCGATTTCCTCGATCAAGCGTTGAAGGACCTCTCCGGCCAAGATCATGTGTTCGTGTTCTTGCATCATCCGCGCTGGATCGGCGGCGGCTACACCGGATCCAACTGGGACACCGTTCATCAACGCTTGGCCGACGCGGGCAATGTTTCCGCCGTCTTCGCCGGACACATCCACAAGATGCGTTACGACGGCGTCAAGGACGGCATCGAGTACTACGCCTTGGCGACCACCGGCGGCCATATCCCTAACGATGTGCCGATCCCTGGCGCGGGCCATCTGCATCACTTCAACGTCGTCACCGTGCGTCCCAAACGCATCACCGTCTCGTCACTGCCGGTCGGCGCGGTGTTTGACCCCAAGCAATTCACGCCAGAGTTCTTGAAGGAGATTGAACTGGCCCAATCGATTCGACCGAAACAACTTTCCGAAGACGTGATGCTCTCGTTCGACGGTTCGGCCAACGGAGCAGTCAAACTGCAACTCAACAACCCCGCCGAGCACCCCGTCGACTTGACGATCCTGTTGTCCCGCCAATCGTTGCAAAGCCAATGGTCCTCGACGCTCGATCACCAACACATGAAGCTGCAAGCGGGGGAAACGAAGACCGTTGAATTCGCGATCCGTCGCGGCTCCAACTCCGGCGTCGCAACCGGCAACCCGGCGGTCACGATCGCCAAACGCTACCGCGGTGAAAACGCCGCAGTCGACTTGCCCGAGGCGGAGTTCCCGATCGGACTGCAATTGGTCGAGGTTCCGGCTGACTTTTTTGCCCCGTCGACCAATCGATCACTGCTGGTCAACGACGAAGCCTCCGCGATCGCGATCCGCAACGATGCCTTTGAGTTGCCCGCCGGTCCCTTCACGATCGAAACCTGGGTCAAACCGACACGGCAAGATGGCTTTGACGCGATCCTCGCGAAAACACAAAGCTCGGAATACGCGTTTTTCTCCGACCACGGAATCGTCCAATTCGACGTGCACCTGGGCGGCCGCTACGTCTCGGCGATCAGCCAAGACGCCTTGCCGCTGAACCAGTGGTCGCACCTTGCCGGCGTCTACGACGGAAACAACGTGATCTTGTACATCAACGGCAAACGGGTTGCCTCGAAGCCCGCCAAGGGGAAACGCAAATCCAACCAGTTGCCGTTGTTTCTCGGTGCCGATCCCGATCACAGCGGCAATCCGACTCGATCGTTTACAGGCCAGCTGGACGAATTCAGACTGTCGACGGGGGTCCGCTACGATGACGACTTCACGCCAGCGAAGCGTCACGAGCCCGACGCAACGACCGTGCTGTTGCACCACTTTGATCGGACCGTCGGACCGTTCCTGCTCGATCACAGTGTGTCGGCCGCCAACGGATTGCTGGGCAAAACCAGCGAACTGGTCCCGGTGGAGTAGCATGCGATCCAAACACCAAGTGGGGTAAGCATCCTGCTTGCCATCCCCGCCGGCTCTGCCGGCGAGTCGGTAGGGCATGCTGTGCATGCCATTGGTCAGCCATTCGTCACGCACAGCGTGACCTACGCCTCTGCCGCTAAAAAAGCGTGCCCACCTCTCGGGCATTTACGATTAATTTTCAATCGATCAGACAAATCCGCGACGCCGGCGCATCAGCCTTTTGCCCTGACGATCCCATCCGCCGCCGGCACGCCTTTTCATGTCTGAATCAACCGCTGCGCGACTCCTCTCTCTCAACCAGCAAGCGATCGCCATTGTTGGCCTGAACCTCCCGTTGGACTTTGGACTCGGGAGCGAGACGGCGGAACGGCTTTGTGAAATCAACGAACGGTTGCTCGTCGACGTGGGACGCGACCTTTCGCCCGATGCGTTGCTGGAAAAGCATGACTTGCCGGAGCGATATCGGGCGATCGCAAGAATGCTGCTGGCGTCCGACGATCCCGTCCCGGTGTTCGAGTCGATCGCGATCCAACAGCTTGATCGTGAAGCGACAACTGCCCCGCTCCGCCAAGCGATCAAAGAACCACTCGTCGTGGCCGGGCTCGCCTACCTCGGGATGATCCTCTTTTGCACGCTCTCGGTCCCGTCGATCGAAACTCAATACACCCAACAGGGGCTGTCCCCCGGCGGTGTGACAGCGTGGTTGATTGCGATCCGTGGTGCCATGCCGTATTGGATTATCGGCTTTCCGATCCTGATGATCGCGTGCTGGTGGATCTGGCGCAAACTGACCAACGGCCCGCTGTTGTCACTCTTTCCCGGCGGTCCCGCGTACTCGCGATGGCTCGCGGCCGAATCACAATCGCGTCGATTGGCGGTGCTGATCGCGTCGGGTGTCGACCAAGAAACGGCTCTCTCACTGGCCAGCACCAGTGTTTCTCCGCGCGTCCCGATCCGGCCGATCGTCGAAAACATCGTTCGAAACGGATCCCCCCAGTCCCAGTCGCGAGCATTGACCCGTCTGGCCGGGTTTTACCATTTCTTGGCCGGTGACCGTCGCCAAACCTTCGTGACAAAAGTGCCCGCCTTTATCGGTTTGCTGTTCGCCGGACTGATCGTGCTCGGCTATGGCTTGGCCACGTTCCTGCCCTGGATCGCGATCTTGCAAACCGAGGGTGCCATGGAGGTGTTGAACCGATGAAGATTGAATCCAGACGCGACGACTCGCGCGGCGAAACGACGCTGACCCCGATGAAGTCGCTGTACGAGCGCATCGAACAGGTGCGAAGCACGCGCCAGGACTTGCCGGCGCAACTGCGAAACATCGCCCAAGAGATCCCGAGTACTTGGACGCGCAATACACTGCGTCAACTCGCCGCCGCTCTCGAAGACAACGCGACCCCCGCACAGCTCGTCGCCCGATTCCCAGAGCATTGCTGGCTGCTCACGCTCCAGTCGTCGGCAGCGACGACCGACGCGTTGACCGCGATGCTCGAACAGTCCGCCTTTCAGCACAGCCTGCGGACCAAGAAGATACGCACCATCGCCTATCCGTTGGTCCTGATGCTGATCGCAATCGCCTTGCTGATGGCGGTGGTCGTCTTCCTGGTCCCGACCTTCGATGAAATGTACCTGGAGTTCGGCTTGCGACTGCCGGCTCCGACCGAGGCATTGATCAATCTCTCCCGCGGGATCAACTCCCATCCCCTGCTGGCCTTCATCCTGCTGTGCACGTTTCTGTCGGGCGTGGCGGGTCTGTTGTGGGTCTGGATTGGCGACACTTCCATCAAGCGAAAGCTGTTCGGAACGTCGGTGCACGGCCCGATGATGAGACAATCGCTGGCCAAAGTCGCCTTGCAAGTCGCGGAACTGGTCGACGAAGGGATCGGGCTGGACCGGTCACTCAAGATTGCCGCCGAATCCAATGCCGACGTCGCGATGCGCAGCCTGATCGGCGACCTTGCGATCCAAGCCGGCCACGACGCAAGCCTCTTGCACCGGACCCGTTCCGCGTTGATCTTTCCGCCGAACTTTCTGTTTGCACTCAACCCTGCCCTACCGGCTGCCCAGCCCGTCCCCTCGCCGCCCAACACAACCATGCTTCGCGAACTGGCCGCCAGCTATCGTGACTTGTCCATGCGTCGCAAGGACTGGGTGGCGTTTATCCTCGGACAGTTCACCGTCATCGGTGTCGGTTTGATGATCGGCTTTCTCGTCCTCGCGTTGTTTTCGCCAATGGTCAGCCTGGTCTCGTCTCTCTCCTCCTGATCGATCACATGTTCAATTTTCTCTCCGGAATGCTCCAATCGATGCTTCCCAGTGGGCTGGTCGGCAATTCGACGCGCAGCAAACAGAACGCGCTGCTTCGAATTCTGGCACTGTCCCACTCGCAACGTTTGGATCCGAAAACATTGATTCGGAATTTGGCGGCCGAGCATCCCGGACGCTACGGAAAAAAGCTGATGATGCTTCAGCGTTGGATCGCCGCGGACAGTTCGATGAGCGCCGCACTGGCACACACGCCGGGTGTTTTGGATGAAGACGACACGTTGGCCATTCAATGTGCAATTGAAACTCAGACGCTCGATGAAACGTTTGCGTTCTTGCTGGAACGAAGCGATGACGCGGGCCAAGCCGCGGCCGGCGAAATCATCCGCGGCATGCTCGGTTACGTCCTCGGCGTGCTCTGCTTTGCGATGCTGGTCGCTTCGTTCTTGATGATCTTTATCGTGCCCACCTTCGAGCAGATCTTTGAAGAATTTGCAATGGAATTGCCGCCGTTGATGCTCGCATTGGTCAAATTCAGCAACACCTTCGCGGCCGCATTTCCGATCGCACTGCTGGTCGTCTTGGGTGCCTGCATCCTGATGCTCTTTGAAGACGTTCGGCGTGGAATTCGATTCTCCCCGCTGGGACGACTGCTGCCGACGACCGCCGAACGACGATCCGCCGGTCTGCTGCGACTGTTGGCCGTCCCCACCAAGCAAGGCACACCGATCGCGCCGACAGTGACCGCCGCAGCCCAGTTCCATCCCGACCGCCGAACCCGAAAACGCCTGCTCCGCGCCCGCACCGATGCCCGCACCGATGCCCAGACCGATGCGGACATCTGGATTCAATTGGCCAGTCAAGGTTTGATCAGCAGAAACCAGGCCGACCAGATCAACAAAATCCGATCGCCGTCACTCCGCGGTTGGACCCTCGACACGTTGGCCGTCAAACAACGCAGACATGCCTACCAAAAAGCGGAATCGATGGCCCGCGTGCTGCAACACGTTCCGATCCTTGTCCTGGGACTGTTGGTCGGTTGGATCACGATCGCCGTCATGCATACCCTGACAAGCTTGGTCACTTCACTCGCCTAATCCCCCACGTCAATGCTCCACCGACTCCACCCACGAAAACGCAACCGACGCAACGGGCTCGTGTTGCTCGAAACATTGATCGCCGCCGGCGTCACCCTGGTCATGCTCTCGGTCGCAGTCCCGATGGTGATCCGTTCGGCGCGGATTTGGAAACAAACCCGACACCAACAGGTTGCCGCCGATGAACTGTCCGGACAGCTGGACCGTCTGATCGCGATGCCGGCCGAATCCAGGCGGCAAGCGATGGAACAACTGACGGTCTCTCCGGCAATCGCAGAGGTGCTGCATGACGCGACGATCGATGCAACCCTCGTCAACGACGACGACGGCAAACGCATCGAAATGTCGCTGCAATGGACTCGCGCCGGTGACCCGTTGCCGGTCACCCTGGTCGCCTGGATCGATCCCCTGCCGACCACCTCATCGGAATCTCCCAGCCCCGACGAGACAAACTCCGACGAGACAAACTCCGACGACGCTGAACCGACCGACGCTGAACCGACCGACGCTGAATCCGCCGCTGGCGATCAGGAGGCCGACCAATGAAGTCGCTGACCCGAACCCGAACCGCACGCCGCGGATTCACGCTCCGCGAACTCAGCATCGCGATCGCCATCGGCAGCTCGGTGATGATGGTTGCCGTGGGCTTGGTCCACCATGCCTTCGATTGGTCGACACTGGCGCGACATCGACGCTCGGACGACCAGACGTTTTTTCAGCTCAGCCGCCAACTCCGCGACGACCTGCACGTCGCCCACCAGGCGGACCTGGATTCCGGCGACACGTCGGGCCAGTCCCTTCGACTTTCCGTCAACGGCAATGATCTGGTTTACACCCTCACGGACATGACCGTCACCCGCACCGAGCGTCATGGTGATGCAGTCGTTCGAAACGAAGTCTATCGATTCAAACGTCCGCGGACCCTCGTGTTGACGCGATTGGAAGCGGACAACCAGATTCAACTGAACGTCAAAACGATCACGCCCTTCGCCGAATCCGAAACTCCCCTTTGGCGATCGCTGCGGATATCGATCGGCTTGCGACTACGCCATCAAAACGGAGACATCGCATCATGAGGATTCAACCAAGACGCCGACGGCGTGGCGCGCTGATGATCTGTGTCCTCGCCTGCCTGATCGTGGTCGGGTCGCTGATCGGCCTGATCGCCAAAGACGCATTATCCGCCCGAAGCGAAACCCGAATCCGGTTGCAAATGCATCAAACCCAGCGATTGCTGGACGCCGGAATCCTGCGGGCGGCGATGCAATCGAAACGAAACCGCGACTACAGCGGCGAAATCTGGCAGCCGCGGTTGTCCTTTGCCGGACGCGACGCCGAGGCAACGGTCACGATTTCTGTCGACGACGACCAGACGACCGTGACCGCCAAACTCGGAACCGCCCCCAACATCACCTCCCAATCCTACGTTTACTCATCGAGCGAAGTCCAATGAAACGAAACGCATTTACCCTTGTCGAATTACTGGTCGTGATCGCGATCATCGGCGTGCTGGTCGGCTTGCTCTTGCCGGCCGTCCAAGCCGCACGCGAAGCCGCGCGGCGCATGTCCTGCTCCAACAACATGGTGCAAATCGCTCTTGCGGTCCATCATTACGAATTTTCGATGGAACATCTTCCCGACGGCGTGACCGACGACCAAGGCCCGATTCGCAACGAAGAAAATGCCGGCAACCATATCGGCTGGATGGCACGCATCTTGCCTTACATCGAACAGCAATCCGCGTTTACGAAACTGGATTTCAGCAAGAGTGCCTACAGCCCGGAAAATGCTGAAGTGCGTAGCTACAGCATTCCGACCTATCGATGCCCGTCCAATCCAATGATGTTCGGCCGCAGTGGGATGAACCAGGTCGGCACCTCGGACTACGCCGGCTGTTATCACGACGTCGAAGCCCCCATCGATGCCGACAACAACGGCATCTTCTTTCTCAACAGCTCACTCCGCTTTGCCCAGATCACCGACGGGTCAACCAACACGATCTTGATCGGCGAACATCTCGGCGATCAAGACGCCTTGGGCTGGATCACCGGAACCCGCGCGACCTTGCGCAACACTGGAGAATTCATCGACAGACCCCGAAACGACCTGATGAACCAAGAACTGGGTGCCTTGGAAGTCGGCGGCTTCGACAGCTACCACGCCGGCGGAGGAAACTTTGCCATGGCCGACGGTTCGGTCACCTTCCTGACCCACGGCGTCGACGAACAAGTCTACCGCTACCTCGGCAACCGTGCCGACGGCGAACTGATTGACGAATCCGATCGCTATTAGCCCAGGACGCGTTCGACCATGCGTCGGCTGTAGTCGGTCAACTTGGGATGCGTCGCGCACCAGCCGCACAAGAAACGATGAAAATCGGCCCAAGCCCAAGGGAACAGCGATCGCCATTCCCGCTCCAGCTCGTCGGCGATCGATGCATCGAGCCGCGATTGCAACACGCCGAAGTAGACGTCCAAGCATTCCGCTTCGCGACGGTCACATTGCTCGTCGCTCAGACAGCTGCCCATCAAGTACGCCAGGTCCTTCATCCCACACCCGCCGCCGACATATTGAAAGTCCACCGCGGCCACGCTGTCGTGATGATCGCCGAAACAAAAGTTGGCGACTTTGGCGTCCCCGTGCACGAGTGTCTGGAAACGACACGCCGACAAACGGGCATCGATTTTGGCCGCGGCGTTCTTGAGCGGACCGGGTTGCATCGCGGACCATTCGTCCGGCCGGGTTTCCCAATGCCAGTACGTGCCGGTTTCCCAGAGCCCGCTCGGGACTCGACCGAGAAACGTTGCGTGAAAACTCGCTAGCCAACCGATACAGGCATGGAGCTGCGGATCGGTCAGCCGCCCGCAACGACTCGGGAAACCGGCCGCGTCAAGGTCTTCCAACACCAACACACGGCCGCCGGCCAACGACTCGATCGCGTAGCACACCGGGACGCGACAGCGTGCATCGCATGCGCGACTCCAATCGCGGTACCAATTCGTTTCGACTTCGTAAGACCGCAACTTGCGAGCGTGCGAAACATCGCCGGACCAGCCCCTTGGATTGGCCACGCCGAAGCCCGGCGGCGCGATGTGTTTAACGATCACCGATGACGGCACGCCATCGCCGCGGAGCGTCATCCGCAGAATTTGACCGTAGCCACTCCACAGCGATTGGATCGGCTCGGTGGCGTTCACGCCGTCGGCGCCCATCATCCGACAGACGACCGACTGAAGTTGCTGTTCGTTCATTCCACCGTATGGACGACAACGGAATTGTGCGCATTCTCAGTGACGCCGCTGCCGCTGACAAAGACGATGCGATCACCGGTCTTGAGATAGCCTTTGCGTTTGGCCCAATCGCACACCTCGGCGCGGATCATCGCGGGATGTTCCATCTGTGACACCTTGCGGGGTTTGATGCCCCAAAACAGGTTGATCCGTCGCAGGGTTGCCGGGCAATCGCTAACGCCCAGGGTCGGAATCAAACTGCGCGATTTACTTTTGACCCAAGCCGTCCCGCCGCTCTTGGTGGCGATGATGATCATCGCGGCACCGATCGCTTCGGCGATATTGGTCGCCGCATACGTGACCGCGGTCGTGATCGGATGCACGCGGTTGGTGATCGTCCGATCGGACATGTCGTGCCGCAACGATTTCTCGGTGAACTGCATGATGCGACTCATCATTTGAACCGCTTTGACCGGATGATCGCCCACCGCCGTTTCACCGCTCAGCATGCAGGCGTCGGCACCATCGAGAATCGCGTTGGCGACGTCGCTCGCTTCGGCACGCGTCGGTCGCGCGCTGTGATGCATCGACTCCAACATCTGCGTCGCGACAATGACAGGTTTTATTTTTTCCTTGCAAACATCGATGATCCGCTTTTGCGCCATCGGGGTTTCGGCGACATCGATTTCGACGCCCAGGTCGCCGCGCGCGACCATGATCCCGTCGGCAGCGCAAACGATCTCTTCCAGGTTTTCCATCGCTTCGGGTTTTTCGATCTTGGCGATCACCAGCGCCTCACAATCATGCGCCGACAAGACACTCTTGAGCGAGTAGACGTCTTCGGCGGTCCGCACAAACGAAAGGCTGATGAAGTCGATCTCGTGATCCGCGGCCCAGATCGCGTTCTTGATGTCCTTGCGTTGCAGTGCCGAGACGGACAATTTGACACCGGGTAAATTGATCCCCTGTCGGCTACGGACTTCGCCGGCAGCGGTCACCCGACAGACCGCGCGTGCGCGGTCGACCGAGACAACTTCCAACGCCACCATTCCGTCGGCCAACATGACGCGATTGCCGGGACGCAGTTCGTCGATCAGCTTGGCGTAGCTCGCCGTGACTTCGTGTGCCGTCGTGGGCTCGCCTTCACGGAGGAACGTCAGCTCCATCCCGACATCACACTGCAGGGGGTCACAGAACAATTCCCCCAAACGAATCTTGGGACCGGCCAAGTCCAACAGAATTCCAACCGGAGTCCCCGTCTGCTCGGACGCCTGCCGGATCGCCACGACCTTCTTTTCGTGATCCGGGATCTCCCCGTGAGCGGTGTTGATGCGAAAGACGTCCACGCCGGCGGTGATCAACTCGGCAAGCTGCTCGGGCGAATCACAGGCCGGGCCGACGGTGGCGACGATCTTGGTGCAGGACTGATGAAGCGTCGGACTGGTCATGGTCAATGTGGGTGCGTGAGTGGCGTTTCCGTCCTGGAGTGTGACATTTTGTAGCGTCCTCAACCCAATCTGCAAAGAAAGCGCGCCGCGGGGTCACTGTCGATCACCGTTACTTTGCCTACAATGGGCCGATCGCTTCCATACACCGAGTGGTCGTGATCACGTCACTTCCGGACCGCCCTGCCCTTCCCTGCCCTCCCCCACCCTCTTGCCCAAACCACCCCCAACCGCTGGCGTCTCGACCGTGCTCGTCACCGGGGGCTCGGCCGGTTTGGGCCAGGTCATCGCGGCGACATTTGCCGACGCCGGATACCGGGTCATTCTTGTCGGGCGATCGAGCGAGCGACTCGATGCGGCAAAGCAGCAACTGGACACGAAACCGGGGCGAAGCGTCGTCACTCTGGCCGGTGACGTCAGCCTTCGGGATGACGGTGAACGAATCGCAAACACCATCGACCATCAATTCGGACGTCTCGATGTGCTGGTCAATTGCGTCGGCGCCAGTGACCGCGGGCTGGTCGGCGAACTGACCGCGGATCGCTTGCATGAATTGATCGATCAAAACGTGGTGACCACCCTGCTCTGCTGCCAAGCGTTTGCCCCACTGTTGGAATCCTCCCGCGGCAGCATCGTCAACATCGGATCGCTGGCCGGCAAAGTGGGTGCTCGATACCTGGGAGGCTACAACGCGGCCAAACACGCGCTCGCCGGGCTGACGCAACAGTTGCGACTGGAGTGGCGGGACAAGGGGATCCACGTCGCCTTGGTCAGCCCCGGTCCGATTCGCCGCGACGATGCCGGCACGCGTTACCGCGATCGCACCGACACGACACTCCCGGCAAGCGCCTCCGCCCCCGGCGGGGGAACGAAAGTCAAAGGCCTGCCGCCCGAAACGGTTGCCCGCGCCGTGCTCGCCTGCGCCCAAAGACGACGAACCGATGTCATCCTGCCGGGCTATCTGCGACTTCTGATCGTCTTGGGAAACGCCTTTCCGCGACTGGGAGACTGGCTGCTGCTCAAGTTCACAAGCTGACCCCCTGTATCAGTTTGTGTCCAGCCTTTTGGGCGATCCCCGGTCGCTGCGAAGCAGCCAATCGAGCGGCTGAAGCCCAATANNAAGCCTGCACACCAACGCTTTTCCGCGGCCGAGCCGACCAGTTCAAGATTGACTTCGTCGTCAGCTTCACTACCCTCTACAGTATCCCACCCTTGCTGCGATCGGCCTCCACCGCTCCCCCGCCAGCATCCTGCCCCCCTCCAAAACGCCCGACTCGCAAGACACGGGCGTTTCCAACGACTAACGAGTTGCCGAATGAATCGATCACGGCATGCCCGCTTTCTCCCTCCGGGCCCACGCGTCTTTCGCTTCGTCATGGCCAGCCTGCTCGCCAGCCCGCTTCTTTGGATGGCTTCGCTCCCCGCTCAGGAGCTGCCGGCACCGCAATCGCCGCAGGCAGACACGGAACCGCTGACCGACCCGCAGCCGACCTCGGCCGACGCCCCCGAAGCGGAGGTCCGGTTCGCCTTCGCCGGAGTTCCTTGGCGAGAGGTGATTGACTGGATCGCCGATGAAGCCGACTTGGCGCTACACATTGATGGCGTTCCCGCCGGCAGCTTCACCTACAGCGACCCGTCTTCGTTCACGCATCAAGAGGCGATCGATCGCATCAACTTGTTCCTGTTGCCACAGGGTTACACCTTGGTGCGAAGTGGAAAGTTGCTCTCGGTCATCAATCTCAGCGATCCGCGCAGTCTTCAACAGCTCGACGCGCTGGCGGAATTAATTCGCGCCGACGAGTTGGCTGAACGAACAAACCATGACGTCGTCAAATGCCTGTTCCCGCTCGGCGCCCTCTCGGCCGAGGAGGCGGTGGAGGAACTGGGCGCGATCAAGTTGATGATGACACCGGCGGTCTTCAAAAAGACCAATCAGTTGATGGTCACCGACACGGTCGCAAAGCTAAAGAATGTCAAAGCCATCCTGGACTCCTTCGAACCCTCCAAGCTGGACAACGGCACGATCGTCAAAAGCTTTCCGCTGCAGCACGTCGAAGCGGAAGACGTGTTGCTGGTTGCTCGCCCCCACCTGGGGCTGGCCACCGGCGAAATGATCGGGATCGACGTCAGTCTGTCGGCGGACCTGGAAGGCAAGAACATCTTCGTGACCGGCATCGAAGACAAAGTCAAACTGATCGAAAAGCTGGTCGAATCGATTGACGTTGCGACGCCGTCGCTCACCGATGCGGAAACCGATGCAAAGTTTCAGACGCATGTCGTCGCCGGCGGGAACGTCGATCTGGCGTACGACGTCTTGCAAACGCTGCTGGCAGGTAAGGATGTCCGTATTTCCAAGGACAACACCGCCGGAGCGATCGTCGCGCTCGCACCACCGTCGATCCAAGAAGAGATCGCGATGACGGTCGAGCAGATGGCCGCCGATGAAGCCCAGTTCGAGGTCATCCAGCTCAAGACCGTCGACCCCTACGTGGCGATCGCCCTGATCGAACAGATGCTTGACCTGACACTGGAATTCGACACCAGCGATCGGAGAGACCGCGATCGAGACGAACAGCCCGTGCAGCCACCGAGAATCGACGCCGACCCGGAGAACCGACGCCTGTTTGTTCGAGGCCGCCCCGCACAGATCGCTGAAATCAAACAGATCGTCGAAGGCATCGATCAAAAGCAAGACGCGATGGCGTCCAACGAAAGCATCCGCTTGCTCTCGCTGACCGGCAATCATGCCAAGCAATCCCTGATGCTGGCGGCCCGATTCTGGAGACTGCCCAATCCGATTGTCCTCTTCGAATCGGACGAATCGATCAACAACGCACGTCGGGAACGAGTCGCGTTCGATGCCGACGACCAATCCCCGGACCAACGCGACGACTTTTTGGAGGCCCTGGAAAGCAAGACGCCCGCCCAGTTCGTGTCGGTCTCCGACCGCGGTCGATTGCTGCAGACCCCATCACCCGACGTCACCAAGGCGGCGATCGAGTGCCAGTTGACGACGCGTGGTCTGTTGATCCAGTGCGACGACATCGACGTCCTGAATCAATTCCAAGATCACCTGGAAACCCTCGCCGGGCCGGGAACATCGATCCCCGCCGAGCCGGTCGTGTTCTATCTGAAATTCACCCGCCCCGAAGACGCCATCCGGATGCTGGCCGAATTGCTCGATGGCGGTCAAGCCGTCGCCAGCAGCAGTGACACCCTGGTCAACGCATCAATCACCTCCCCGAGCAGTTCCTTTCTGGGCAGCCTGGTGACCAACCGCGAAGGCACGATCACGTTGATCGCGGGGACCGCAACGGTGGTCGCGGATTCACGACTGAATCGGTTGATCGTTCAAGGCACCGTGGACGATGTCGAGCTGATCGAGAACTACCTGCAGATCATCGAAAAAGACAGCAGCATCACTTCGATCGAAACCTATGGCACGTCACACATCATCGAGCTGGAAAACTCGAAAGCGGTAGAGGTCGAAGCGGCGATCCGACAGGCATTCGCCGGACGGGTCGCGGCGGCCACCGGAGCACCCGGTGCCCCCGGCGGGGGCGGGGCGTCAAGAGCCGACGCGGCTCGGAATGAACAGCAGGAATCGGCCAAAGACAAAAAGTCCGAGAACAAAAACTCGCCACCCAAACCCGCGGCACAACAGGCTCGCGACTTGGAGCCGAAAATGACACTGGCCGTTCACGAGCCCAGCAATTCGTTGATCGTGACCGCACCCGACCCGCTGTTCAAAGAAGTCGAAGCGTTGGTCAAAACGATCGATGTCCGCGGCGAACAAATGATCCAGGTCATCACGCCCAGCAACAGCGAAGTGTTGGAAACCGTGCTGCAAGAGATTTTCTTGGGGCAATCCGACGGCCGATCCCGATCGACTTCGCGAACGTCACCACGTTCGACGTCGTCCCGCTCGCCATATCCGACGAACGGCAAAAATTAGTGCCCCCGCGACGCCCTCCGTTGATGAGTCGAACGATGATCCGTTTCAATTGCTTCCGTCGTTTCCACGCCGGGTCCGGGCTCGACCGGACATCAGCCGGTTCGCGTCTGTTCGCCGGCGCGGTGTGCCTGGCCGTGGGGATGGCCGCTGGAGGCTTCGGCACCACCACGGCGGTTGCCCAATCCGGCCTGCGGGAATCCCTGGATCTACTCGACCGAAACGAGAACGGATACATCGAACCCGATGAGATCACGACGCTGTCCCGGCCTTACCTGGAACGCATCGCTGAAGCTCGACGGATGTCCCTGGACCGCCCCAATCGAATCGAAAACTGGCAGGAAGCGGCGCGCATTTACCACGCGTTGAAAAATGGCGTTGCAGGTGAACGGGTCCGCGCCAGCGATGATCGGGCGGTCAAAAGTTTTCGGCCGCGAGACGAAGATCCGGTCGTCCCCGAGTTCGGTCTGCCGCAAGTCAAGTATCCCTATCAATTTCGGGACCTTGAAGAAGCCGACGAAACCCTGGAACGCTACGACCGCAACCGCGACGGTTACTTGAGCCGTTACGAAGCCTCCCGCGCCCGCTGGACGCACCGCGATCCCTTCAGCATGGACCTGAACAACGACGATCAACTCAGCCGGCTCGAGCTCGCCCAACGGTACGCGCGGCGGCGAATGCTGAGCGACGATTCCAGCGAACTGATCCAGCAACGCCGGCGCACCGGCAGCGGCGTTCGCCCCAGCGAAAAAGAAAGCGAAGACGACCGTCGGCGGCGTGAACGTTCGGAATGGTGGAGAACCGGCGGCGACCGATTTTGGCTGACCGCCGCCGTGCTGGGACGCTTCGACGACAACCGCAACGGTCGACTGGAGATGGAAGAAACGGTCGAACTGGGGATTCCCGCCGGTGCCGTCGACGCCGATCAAAACGGCGAACTGTCGCGCGACGAATTGTTCGCCTACTTCAGCAACCTGCAGGATCAAACCGGCGATCAAATCGAAGGCCTGCCCGGCTGGTTCTACGAACTGGACCTCAACCGCGACAAACAAGTCGACCTGACCGAGTTCGCGACCGAATTGACCGACGCCCGGGTCGCGGAGTTTGTCGCGTTGGACACCAATCAAGACGGTCTGCTCGCACCGCAGGAAGTGATGGCGTCGAAATCGATGATGGGCGGCGTGTTTGAAAATACCGACGCCGAGATTTTGCCCCCCAAGAAAACCATCGTTTCAGAAATCGACATCACCGAAAACTTCTTGATCGCAGACCTGAACTTGCAACTGTCGCTGACGCACACCAATGTGTCCAACTTGGACGGCTACCTGACCGGGCCCGACGGGACGCGGATCGAACTGTTCACCGAGATCGGCGGACGCGACGATCACTTCGACCGCACTGTTTTCGACGACGAGGCATCGACACCGATCGTCAAAGCCCGACCGCCCTTCGAAGGCTCCTTCCAGCCCGAAGGCTTGACCAAACGGCAGCCCAGCCTCAGTGCCTTCAACGGCCAAACCATCCACGGCGTTTGGCAGCTGACCATCCGCTGCTCCCGTAGCGATCGGTTCGGCATGCTGCACCGCTGGTCGCTGATCGCCCGACCGGACGAGGAATCACTGCTCAATCGGCCGGAGCTGCCCGATTCGAGCCCCTCCTCACCGACCGGCGAAGAGCCTGATCCGGATCCCACCTCATCGGCGACGGCGTTCCGGACGGATTCGCAAACAACCGCCAACCCCGGCTCCGAGTTTTCCAAACAGGACTTCTCGATCGGCAAGGAGTTTGGAAAGAAAGCCGACGCCGATTTCTGGACGCCCGAGCGGAAAGCCGAGTACGCCCAAAAGCTTCGCAAGCCGTCGTCGGAGGAATGGCAAACGATGAGCGAGGAGGCCAAACGCAAGTTCATGGCCACCCGCACCGAAGCGATCAAACAATACAAGGACGCACTCAACCAGCGCAGCGGCGCAGCGAAAGATCGCTGACCCCAGCGGACAACGCGGTGAAGCATTTTTTAGCCGCTGGGCGCGAGCGGGCTGTCGTTTTTGTGAGCCGCGACGCGTAAGCGGCCGGCATTTCGGCGCCCGCCCGAGGCCTTACGGCCAGCGGCTCACCATGGACTCAGCAGATCCCGATTCGATCGAC
The DNA here is from genome assembly GCF_025060895.1 of Stieleria sedimenti. Lineage (GTDB taxonomy): Bacteria > Planctomycetota > Planctomycetia > Pirellulales > Pirellulaceae > Stieleria > Stieleria sedimenti. The sequence continues at coordinate 23,467 of NZ_JANZKV010000151.1, forward strand.
AGGCTGGTCAGCGACCGGCATGTGTTGCCCCACGCAACCCTCACTCGCCACTGGCTGGCGCCGCGTGCTAAAATGCCGGCGTGAATTGAGATCCTTTCCCACCCGAATGAGTCTGCGTCTCAACTTCACGGCTTATCGGCTTGTTTGCGAGCGTCAAGGTTTCAAAACTGGGCGTTTCTGATTCCCGATCGTTCCCTGACGATTCTTTCCCAACACCCCACTCCCCCTAACGTCATGTCAGCGTTCCCCGACATCTCGACCGTCCAATACGAAGGCCCCCAGAGCGACAACCCCCTCGCGTTTCGTTGGTACAACCCCGAAGAGGTCGTAGAAGGCAAAACGATGAAGGACCACTTCCGGTTCTCGATCGTTTACTGGCACACGTTCCGTGGCACCGGCAGCGACCCGTTCGGCCCGGGCACCGCGGTTCGCCCCTGGGACGACGGCACCGAATCGGTCGAAAACGCTCAGAACCGGGCGCGTGTCGCATTCGAATTGTTCGAGAAACTGCAGGCCCCCTACTACGCGTTTCACGACCGCGATGTCGCCCCCGAAGGTGCGTCGCTGTCGGAGACCAATGCGAACTTTGACGCGGTCGCCGATGTGTTGGAGGAGGAACAAACACGCAGCGGCGTGAAGCTGCTGTGGGGCACCGCGAACATGTTTTCCAACCCCCGCTTCATGCACGGCGCGGCCACGACTTGCAACGCCGATGTGTTCGCCTACGCCGCGGCGCAAGTCAAGAAAGCGATGGACGTCACGCATCGACTCGGCGGCGAAAACTATGTGTTCTGGGGCGGACGCGAAGGTTACCAAAACCTCTACAACACCGACATGAAGCGTGAGCTGGACCATCTGGCCAAGTTCTTTCACATGGCCGTCGACTACGCCAAGGAGATCGGCTTCACGGGACAATTCCTGATCGAGCCGAAACCGAAAGAGCCGACCAAGCACCAATATGACAGCGATGCGGCCGCCTGCATGAACTTCCTGCGTGCCTATGATCTGACCGACCACTTCAAGCTGAACCTGGAAACCAACCACGCGACGCTAGCCGGCCACACGATGATGCACGAAATCGATTACACCGGTGCCCAAGGCGCACTGGGCAGCATCGATGCGAACACCGGCGACTTGCTGCTCGGTTGGGATACCGACCAGTTTGCGACCGATTACTACCTGACGACCCAGATGATGTACTACATCCTCAAGCACGGCGGACTCGGTAGCGGCGGCGTGAACTTTGACGCCAAAGTCCGGCGCGAATCCTTTGAACCGATCGATCTGTTCTACGCCCACGTCGGCTCCATGGACGCCTACGCCAAGGGGCTCAAGATCGCCGCGGCCATCCGTGCCGACAACGCACTGGAAGGATTCATCAGCGAGCGTTACAGCAGTTTCGACCGCGGCATCGGAGCCAAAATCGAAGCCGGCGAAGTCAGCTTCGCCGACCTGGAAGCCTACATGCTGGAAAAAGGCGACGCAGAACCGAACGTCAGCGGACGGCAAGAATTGCTCGAAAGCGTCATCAACCGCTACATCGATCGCGTTTAGGTTTGAGAGTTTCAGGTTCCAACCTTAGCTGGAACCCGGGTATTGAACCTGCGTTTCAAAACTTGAAACTCAAAACTTGAAACTCGAAACTCGAAACTCAAAACTCAAAACTCGAAACTCGAAACTTGAAACTCGAAACTCGAAACTCGAAACTCGAAACCTATTCCCCAACCTTCCGCCGAGCCCACGCGGCGGCGCCTTTCACTCCGGCGTCGTCGCCGAGTTTAGCGGCGACGACTGTGAAGCGGTCTTTGTAGACGCTCATCACGTTTTTGCGCGCCGTCTTGGTGACCGTTCCGACGATCAGGTCCTCCATCGCCTCGACCATACCGCCACCGAGCACGATGGTGTCGGGACAGAGCAGGTGAATGATGTTGACGACGGAGATGCCGATCGATTCGGACGCCTCTTCGACGAGCCGCCGGACGACTTTGTCACCCGCCTCGATCGCGTCCGCTAACGCGCCACTGCGAATATCGGACAGATCGGTGCCGACGTTTTTGGCCAGTGACGGGGCGTCTCCGCGGAACGCCGCTTTGGCCGCTTCGGCCGCGATCGACAATCGACTCGCTTCGGCTTCCAACGTCCCCGGCAATTCGTAGCCGCTGCTGCGTGTGCCGCTGCTGATGCGGGTGTGACCGATCTCCATGCAGCTAACCCCCGCCCCCTGCAAGATCGTGCCTTCGTACACGCACGCACCGCCGACACCGGTCCCGGGAAAAATCCCCACGGCACAACGTGACCCGGTGGCGGCCCCAAACTGATACTCGCCATACAGGCCGGCATCGACGTCGTTGAGCACGACCACGGGACAATCGAATTTCTTGTGCAGAAACTGCTCAATGTCGACGTCGTCCCAGCCCAAATTGGGTGTCGTCAGAATCCGCCCCTTGTCCAGATCAATCGGCCCGGGACATCCGATCCCGATCCCCCGAATCCGCTTGCTATTCAAATCGTTTTCAGCGATCAAACGCTCGATCGTCGATCCGATCCGGGCGATGCCGCTATCGCTACCGTCACGACCTCGCGTTTTTCGGCGGCGGCGGCCCAACGCATTCCACCCCTCGTCATAGGCGATCGCCAGCATTTTGGTGCCGCCAAGGTCAAATCCGATCCAGATGTCGTTTGATTGCTCTGCCATGATCACTCCAGCATGTCTCTCTACGTTCGGCTAAGCTACATCTTCCCACCACGCACCGGATCGCGTCAGTAGGGCGGGCGAAATTTTTCTCGCCGGCATCGACCGATTTCGTGAGGATTCGCCGGAAAAAATCAAAATCCTGTCGAATCCGTGAAATAAATCGACAGCGGCGCGCAATGAAAGTCGCGGCAAGCGCAGAACATGAGCAACCTCCCCGCCGATGATGGCGACGCCTCCCCCGAATCCTCTCCCGATGCATCGGGAGCCCCGCAGCCCGGTGACGGTGCGACCGGGGCGGGCAGTCAAGACGTCTGGCGTGAGGTGTTCAAGGAAGCCGAATCGGGGTTGCGACGTTTCCTGGCGGGAAAGTTGCCCCAAGCGGCCGATGTCGAAGACTGCTTGCAGACCGTGATGGTCGCGATGCTCAGCAACAATTCCCAGATTCCGCACGCGGCCCGACGCGCCTGGCTGTACCGAGTCGCCGCAAACGAAGCCGCCCGATGGTGGCGAAACAAATCGACGACCGACCGAGTGCTGGAAAAGCACGCCCATGCGAGCTTTCGCATCGACACCGAACCCCCATCCGATCTTGAGACCCGAGAGACACTGCGACACGTTCATCAAGCGATCGAAAAACTGCCCGAACACACCCGGCAAGTGATCCGTTTGCGGCTTGCCGAAGGAATGACCTTTCAAGCCATCGCGGACCGACTCGACCAACCCCTGGGAACCGTCCTGACGCGAATGCGTCGCGCGATGCAGCAATTGCGAAACGAACTCGATGACGACGCCACCCCGTGATTCCAACCGTTCCATTGACCCCCGCGGCCCTGACCTGAAGGGCATCCCCATGACATCCGACACCGAACCCTCCCCGCAAGATCCTCTGCTGCGTCAACGCTGCTCGGATTACCTGTTGGGTGAGATGACGCCGCAACAAGCCACGCGTTTCGAATCCGAACTGAATTCCCCTGCCGTCGCCCAAGCCTTGATCCGAGAAAGCGAACTCCTGTGCCGCGTCGCCCAATCTCAGCTCGCCCCATCCGCAGACCCGATCAGCCCTGCCGCACGATCGCTTCCTTCCACCGCGGTCGCAAATCGGGTCAAGCCACTGCAACGAATCAGCATCGTGATCGCGGCGCTGGCGGCAACCATTTTGGTGATTTCACTTGCTTCGATGAGTCGGCCCAGTCATCAAATCGAACGCACTGCCACGGCGCTGAATTTGGAATCGGCGACGTCCAGCACTTCGTTCGAGTTTGAACTGGCCAAGACCTGGGTCCAGCCGGCCGTCGACTGGGACACGACCGGTTGGGCAGCCAGCGTGGAGGAACCATCCATTTTCATCGACGAGGACAGCTTGCCGGCCGAGTTCGGCGAAGCAGTCAACGACGAAACCTTTTCTTGGATGGTGGTCGCCCTCCAAGCCGCCATCGGTGAGGCAGACCGCGACGATGGTTAGATCGCCTTCCATCCTGTCCACGTTCGGCCTGCTCGGCGTCCTTTGCGTCGCTCTCTCGACCGGCAGCGGGCACGTCGTCGCCGCCGATGGCTCCGCTCTTTCGAAGGCCGAGAAAAAGACGACGCCACGCAAACTGGATCAAGAACAAGAACGCGGCGTGCTGCAGATGGTCCATGATCACCTGCCCGAAATCAAAGGCTTGCTCGATCAACTGCGAGAAAAAGAACCCCGGCAATATGACGCCGCCATCATGAACCTGGCCAAGTCGTCGCGGCGATTGCAGGCGGCCAAAAAACGCGGTGAAGCCGCCTTTGAACTGGAAGTCCAAGTCGTCCAAGCACAATCGGCGATCAATCTGTTGGTCGCGAAACTAAAAGTCCGTGACAACCAAGCCGATCGAGCGGCGTTGCGAGACGCGACCAAACGGCTGGAACTGGCCGAGTTCGCGCGTGCCAAACACGACGTCGATCAAATGCGATCGCGGCTGGACAAACTTCAAGAACAACTTCAAGTCGCCGAAAAGCGACTCGGTGAAAAACAGTCCCAACGGGACGAAAACATTGAACGGGCATTCCAAATCTATTTGCGAAAGTCCGGACGAAAAGAGTAACCCACAACCTCTCCGCTCCCCTCCCACCGACTTGCCTGAATCTTATGAAACAGCTTTCAACACGCCTGTTTGCTTGCTGCCTCGCAGCCGCCGCAATTTCCGTGGCCGGGTTTCGCGACGCGCCGGCAGAGCCGATTGCACCCGTTCGTTCCGACCAAACTGCGGAGGCTGCCACGATCCCGGCACCTTCGATCCAGTCACGCTTCTCTGACGAGGATAGCGACGAAGTCCCCGATTTCCAAAAACACGTGATGCCCTTGCTGGGGCGACTGGGATGCAACGGGCGAGCCTGTCACGGCTCGTTCCAAGGCCGCGGCGATTTTCAGTTGTCGTTGTTTGGCTACGACTTTTCCGGTGACCACGAAGCGTTGATGGCCGAAAACACCGGCCGCGTCGATGTCGATGATGTGGAAGAAAGTCTGGTCCTAGCCAAACCGACCGACGCCGACATGCACGAAGGCGGCAAGCGTTTCGAGAAAGGTGAGTGGCAGTACCGCGTGCTGAGGAACTGGATCGCCGACGGTGCACGGTTCGACAAAGAATCCTTTCAGGCACTCAAGAAGCTGCAAATCGAACCGTCAGAAATTCGTTTCGGCGACACCGCACAAACGGTCCAGCTGACCGCGATCGCACACTGGGCCGACGGAAGCGTCGAGGACGTCACCGCACTGTGCCGTTTCAGCAGCAACGACGATGCGATCGCGGCGATCGACGCCGACGGCAGCATCCAATCCGGCGACGCCGGCGACACCCACGTCGTCGTTTACTATGACAACGCCGTCGTGCCGGTTCCGGTCCTGCGGCCGATCTCCACTCCGACGATCGACGCCACCGAATCGATCGCGCAGCGCACACCGAATCGGGGCGAACCGACCGAGCCGATTGATGTGTTCGTCAAGCAAAAGCTGGACAAACTCGGGATCGTTGCTTCGGACCTCTGCACCGACGCCGAGTTCATCCGTCGCGCGGCGCTGGACATCACCGGCGTTCTGCCCTCGGGAGAACGAGTCGAAGCCTTCTTGGCCGATGACGCAACCGACAAACGCCAGCGACTGGTCGAGGAACTGTTGCAATCGCCGGCCTACGGCGCCTGGTGGGCCACTCGGATGAGTGACTGGACGGGCAACAACGCCGAACAGCTCAACAATGTCCTGCCGATCCAGAACATCGGCACCAAACTGTGGTTCAACTGGCTGAGAAAACGTCTTCAAGACAACATGCCCTATGATGAAATCATCGAAGGCATCGTCAATGCCGAATCGCTCGAAGACGGCGAAAGCTATCTCGAGTACTGCCGCGAAATGACCGAAATCTGCGGCGGCGACGTCGATCGATACGCCGAACGAGAAAGCATGCCGTTGTTTTGGGCACGCCGCAACTTTCAAAAACCCGAAGACCGCGCGATCGGATTCGCCTACACCTTCCTGGGCGTTCGGATCGAGTGCGCCCAATGCCACAAACACCCCTTCGATCAGTGGTCCAAGCAAGACTTCGACGACTTCTCGACACTGTTCGGCGTGGTCCGAGCCGGGAACGCCAACCAAGTCTCTCCCGATTCCAAAAAGGCTCGCGAAGCGTTGATGGAAAAACTGACCGGGGGCGAAAAACTAAACGGTGGCGACTTGCGTCGCAAAATCCAACAGGCCGCCCGATCCGGTGAAGTCGTCCCGTTCGGTGAACTGTACATCACCGCCCGAGGCATGACCGACGCCCAAAAGAAACAACGGGCCGCCGCCAAGAAAAAAGGACGCAAGCTGCCGCCGGTTCGCGTCCCGACCGGAAAGATTCTCGGCGTCGAACAAAAAGTCGAACTCGACGAAGACCCGCGACCGGCGCTGATGCAGTGGTTGCGCGATGAATCCAACCCGTACTTCGCCAAAGCGATCGTCAATCGCGTCTGGAGCAACTACTTCGGCATCGGCATCGTCGATCCGACCGACGACATGAACCTGGCCAATCCGCCAAGCAATGCCGCCCTGTTGGATCACCTGGCGAGCGAATTCATCGCCCATGACTTTGATCTAAAATGGTTGCATCGCGAGATCGTCAACAGCGATACCTACCAACGCAGTTCCGCGACGAATTCAACCAACGTCGCCGACCGCAAAAATTTTTCCCATCATCTTCCCCGACGCCTGCCCGCCGAAGTCGTTTACGACATGGTGGTCCTGGCGACCGGATCGACGCAAAAAGCGGATCAGCTGCGTGGCGAGTTGGATCAAATGGCGATCGCCGACGGGAAAGCCCGACGACGCAATGCCTCCGATTTCGCACTGGAAGTCTTTGGCCAGTCGATCCGAGAAAGCAATTGCGACTGTGACCGCAGCGACGCGCCGAGTCTGTTGCAATCGATCTACTTGCGAAACGACGCGGAGATGTATGGCCGTATCGCCGCCCGTGACGGCTGGGTCGCCGAAGCCTGCAAGGAACTCGGAATCGCCGCACCCCGTGCCGGCGTTGGTGCCGATCCCCGAGCCGCTGCAGCATTACGTGCCGCCGATTCGATGCGGCGGCAAATGATCGACCGCATCAGGCAATTCAACAAGTTGCCCGAGGCTCGTCGTGAGCAAACCCAAAAGCGGCTCGTCCAGCAATACAACAGCGTCGCCAAAAAGCTCCGCAAGGATTACCACGTGCCCTCGTTCGAGGAACTGGTCGCCGCCCCGAATCGTTGGACCGAGTTGACGCCTCCGATCGCCACCGAGGGTGCCGACGGAACGATCGAGTCGGACCGATCGCTCGAAAAGGTCGTCCGCCAAGCCTACCTGCGAACGCTCAGTCGTTACCCCGACAACGAGGAACAACAAGTTGCAATCGACTACATCAATGAGTCGGAAAACAAAACCAATGGGATCGAGGGCTTGATGTGGGCACTCGTGAACACCAAAGAATTCATCATCAGCCACTGACCCACCCCGCACCCCATCCTTCCAATCATTCTCCGGATACCTACCATGAAACTCCATAAAACCTGTGATGGCGTTCGACGACGCGATGTTCTGAAGATCGGCACCCTGTCGGTCGGCGGCCTGACCTTGGCCGGCTACAACCAACTGGCCGCCGCCGGGCAAGTCGCCCCCGGCCATGCCGATCGGGCGATCTTCATCGAGTTGCCCGGTGGTCCATCGCACATGGACACCTTCGACTTGAAACCCGACGCACCGGACACGCATCGCGGTGCCTTTAAACCGATTTCGACCAACGTTCCCGGCATTCAAATCTCCGAGCACTTGCCGAAATTGGCCCAGTGCATGGACAAGTTCGCCATCCTTCGCGGCGTCAGCCACACCCTGGCCGCTCACCGCCTGGGTCGCGAATACGTCAACACGGGCAGCAAACCGATTCCCGCGTTGGAATACCCCAGCTTTGCCGCCGTCATGTCCAAGGAACAACCCGCCGATCCCGATATCCCCAGCGCGGTCGCGGTCCCCAAAGCCAGCCAAGGTCCCGGGTTCCTGGGAATCCGCTATTCGCCGCTGGAAACCAATTCGTCGCCCAGCTTCGGAAAACCCTTCAACGTCCGCGGCATTTCGCTTCCCGGAGGCATCGGCGTCGACGAAGTGAAACGCCGACAATCGCTGTTGCAGAAGCTCGACCGCCGCTTCGCCGCGCTGGAAAAGAACGACCAGCTGCTCGATGGGCTCGATCAGTTCGGCGAGCAAGCGTATTCGATGATCACCTCATCTCGCGCCCGATCGGCATTCGATATCAGCAAGGAACCGGAGAACTTTGCCCGCCAGTTCGGCGAAGACTCGTTCGGCCAAAGCTGCATGCTTGCTCTGCGGCTGGTCGAATCGGGCGTGCGGTTCGTCACCGTCCAACTGGGCGGCTGGGACACGCACACCGATAACTTCACCAAGCTCAAGACACAGAATTTGCCCAAGCTGGACGCCGGCCTGAGCGGATTGTTGACGGGACTGGAACAACGCGGACTGCTCGGGTCGACCGCCGTCTACGTGACCGGTGAATTCGGACGGACGCCCAAGATCAACACCCGATCGGCCGAAGGCGGACGCGACCACTATCCCCGCTGCATGTTCATGCTGATGGCCGGTGGCGGCGTGCGGGGCGGCCAGGTGATCGGAGAAAGCGACGACACCGCGTCAGGCCCGCGGCACGAAGGCATCTCGCCGGACGACGTCGCGGCCAGCTTCTATCACAACCTGGGAATCGACCCCACGTTGGAATACGACAGCACCACCGGTCGTCCGATCACCCTCGTCCGCGACGGCTCGATCATCAAAGATTTATTCGCGTAAAACTGCCCGGATCCACTGCGATAGGCTTCCTTCAAATGCGATTCCAGCCCGGCCAACCAGGCTGCGGCGTCTCGTTTGCTGTTGGGGTAGGTTCGACACCACGCGATCACCATCGGTCCGATCAACCACGACCATCCGGTTCCCTGGTGATACGCGGCATCGCGTTTCCACACGTCGCCTTGGTAAATGCCATGATACTCGGGGTCGGTGCCCGCGACCGATTTCTGACCGGGGTGAGCAAATGCTTTCTGACCTGATCAGACGCTACGACCTCAGGCCTGATGGCCAATGAATGGGATAAGCATTCAGCTCTCAAACGCGGTGGCGGAACGGTGCCCCTCAGCTTGGACTTTGACATCGCGGATTGCCGGTTTCTCGAATCAAGCAACGATTCGTTGACGGCGGAGCAGATTTTCATGCGAGGCTGGGTCCGAACGCTGCTCGATCGGGTCTTTGAACAACTGCGTCAGGAATTCGAAATGGCGGGAAAGACGCAAGAGTTCTCGCATCTCAAGGATTATATCACCGCAACAGATGATTCTGCCCCGATGTCGACGGTGGCCGATCGACTGGGTCTCTCCGTGGGTGCGGTTCGCGTCGCGGTTCACCGCCTGCGGCGGCGCTATCGACAGGTCCTGCGCGAACAAGTGGCCGCGACGGTCGAAGATCCGGAGGACATCGAAGACGAAATTCGCAGTCTGTTCACAACGTTTGAGTGATTTTCTTGTAACACTTTCCGCCGCCTGCTTAACTCCGAGGTAGAGACCTCCACCAATCCAAGGCGACGTGATGAACCAATGCTCTCGATGCGGAACAGAATTGCCCGCCGGAACCACCGACGATGGCTGCCAGAAATGTCTGCTGCAAATCGGGTTGGCCAGTGGCACAGATTTGCTACTACATCATCGCGCGGGCACCTGGATGGCCAATTGAACAGACTTTGTATGGCGGTTTACTGGTGATCCAAATCGTCGCGACCCTTGTTTCGATCGTGATGATGTGGAGGCGAGCAGACCGGCGAGCGCTGCATGATTTGGCCGCCGGAACGATCGTCATTCGTGATCATCAATGACACCTGTTCGCTAAACCGCATTTAATTTCCAGTTTTCGCGCCTGACTGTATTAGCCGCGATGCCTAGATGCTTAGCGGTGCACTATCTAACTTCCAATGAACGAGCCTGACAATCAATCTTCCTCGATCGAAGAGCGACCCTACAGCCTGAATCGAGGCTGCGAAGGATGCCTCGCAGCCTGGGTCGTGATGTTCGCACTGATGCTGTTCGTCTCGTTCATCCTTGCCGACACCTTTGGATGGATCGGTTCCAAAGGCGAATGGCGACTTGTCTACTTCAACTGGCTGATCGGAACGGCGGTCGGAGGCTACGTGGCGGCCCGCCGTGGCAAGACGACCGGGTGGAGCAACTCGCTGTTGGTTGGAATCGTTGCACAACTCGTGATCGTCGCACAACTCACCGACCCGGGTGACATACAGTCTGGACTCCGAAAGCTTCTAGCCGAGCCAAGTGAGTCCTGGCCTCAATTGATGGCACTCGTTTTGACGATTCCCGCAGCGGTAGCCGGTGGACTCGTTTGGAGCCGAAACGCGAAATGAGCAAACCCTGGCGATACCGCAGCGTATTGATTGTCGCAAGCATTGGTCTGACGCTCACTGCGGTCGGACTGGTGCTTGCGTACCTCAGCAATCCGTCCCGATTTTCGATCAATGTTCGCGACGACAGTAGAATCGTGTGGCTGTTCGCAGCAGGAGTCCTGGTCACGTCCGTTGGTTTAACTGCGTTCGTCGCGGCGATCAACCAAACCGCAGTTGCGATTGCTCCCAAGGCACGACGTGACATCAACCTCGGAATCGGCGGCGGAATCACATTCCAAGTCTGTGCGTTCGTGGAGAATGATCCCGTTATCATCGCTGGCTGGCTGGTGGCCGCAACGTTGTTTATCGTCTGGGCTTGCATGCGTTATGCTCAGGCCAAGGGATACTCGAAGGCGTATGCCGCGTTCGGATTGTTGAGCATCGCCGGGCTCGTTGTCTTGATTCTGCTGCCACAGCGGGCCAACCACCAAACGAAACAGAAGATCTCCAGTCCAACCTAGTCCTTCGCCACGTTGCGCATCACAGATCTCTGCACAGGCTCTGGTAGGGTAAGGAGAAAATGAAATGGTAAAACGTCTTGCTCAAAGTTGTCTCGCGTCGTTCGCTGCGACGCTGATCGGATTGTCCGCGGCGTTGCTCGTCGGCGTGCTATGGTGGCCGCCCGGTGCCGGCCTCACGCTGATTGTCATTGGGCTGGTGACAGCGGGGACGTCGGCTCGTCTGCTTGCGGTTCGTTGGCATTGGCCCGCCTCAGTCGTCGCCAGTAGCATTGGGGCGATGGCCGCCTGTTTCTTCGCAGGATCAACAGCAGAATTACTGCCGCCCGGTAGTATCGAGTGGATGTGGAAAGGCGGTTTGTACGGCGCCTGTTTCGGTTTGCCAGTCGCGGCACTCCTATCGCCAGCCGGACTTGTGGAAAATGCATCGATTCGGTCGACGACTCCCGCTCCGCAAGGACAGAAGGATGTCAAATGAATCAGAACGGTCTGGCCTTGCTGCTAATCTCGCTCGGACTGCTGGGCTGCCAAGAAGGGGCCAGCCGTGTGTCATCCACGGCTCAGGAACCAACCCAACAAGCGACCAACGCCGATCCGAACACGTTTCGTGGGCGTTCGATTGCCGATTGGGTCTCGCAGCTTCGTCGTGGCCCGGTCAAGGAGTTGACCGAAGCAGGTGAGGCCGCATTGCCTGTCTGGAAAGCTGCCGCAAAGGACGCGAAGGCGGTGACATGGGTTCGCCATTCGTTCATGTTTCATTTCGATGATCAGGCCTGGGTCGGTCCCGTCTACTTTGCGATGCTGGACCTTCCCCAATCTCATGAGAAGCGATTCGCCTTACAGAGTCTCGCCAGAAATCACGCCGCGTCTCGCGAAATCGCCACGAAACTGATGGACAAGATCCGGCAATGGCAGAGTAGCGAAGACGCAGCCACGAAAAGACTGGTGGGACCGGCAATTGGTATGCTGGCGGAAATGACCCCCGCCCCCGACGGTGCGATCGAATTGGTCAGCGAACTGTGGCCAAGCACAAAACAACAGACTTTCGTTCGCTGGGATTTGATGATCCTGTTGGGCCGCGCTGGCCCCGAGGGAGTTTCAGCGATCATTGAGTTGAGTTTACAAAACGATGACTTTGAGAGGTACCTGTATCACTTCGTCAAAGTGCTCAATCGCCCGGCGGTCGTCACCCTCATCGAAGCCAGCGACCATCAAGATCCGGGACACCGTCGTGTAGCAACCATGATGATTGATCGAGTTGCCGATCAAGAGGATTGTGCCGAGTTTCATCAAATGCTCGTCGAACCGACAATCGCGAGATTGAAAGACCCCGATCCACATGTGTTGCGATATGCGTTGTCAGCGGTCAAAGAGCTTGCCTCACAACCGCGAGCGGAGAAAGCAATCCCGCTGCTGGCCGATCGCCTCAACGATGAGAAAAATCAGTCGCGGAACGCGACGGCAAAGGTCTTGGTCGCATTCGGTGAAGCGGGTTTGCCCGCGATCCGCGATGCGGCCCACAGTGAGAATCCGAGTGCACGCGTGGCTGCCTGTTCCGCGCTCGGTGATGTCAAGCCGCTGTCGTCGAACGATGTTGAATTGCTGCTGCAGTTGGCCGAAGATCCGGTCGCAGACGTGCGTCGCTACGCTGTCTATGCGCTGGGCGAATCGGAAGTCGATGACCCTCGAATCGTGGCGACCGTTGTTGCCGCCACCAATGACTCGGAAACAAAAGACTGGGCAACTCGGGCGCTCGGAAAAATGGGGACCTCGGCCGCCGACGCGACCCCTGCACTCCGAGAGCAACTGAAATCAGACGACTTGCGAGTACGGTTGCAGGCGGCCGACACGCTGTGGAAAATCAGTCAGGACGTCAAACATGTATTGCCGGTTGCAAAGGCGATCGCCGGAAATGACCAAGGCGTTACGACCGGTGGCTACTGGGTGAGCTACCGAGATGTCGACGGTAAACGGATGGAGCAACGACACCACTATCGCGATCCCCTGTCCATTCGAGCAGCCAAGTTGCTCGGACAGATGGGGCCATCGGCAAAGCCCGCGGTCGGCGAGTTGATTGCACTGTTGCAACATGAAAATCCCCGTGTTCGCTCGGCATCGGCACGGGCCCTGGGAAAAATCGGCCCCGCTGCGGCTGAAGCCGTACCCGCCCTGCAGGAACTGCTTCGCAAGAATTCCAATCAACAGTTGATCGACATCCTTAAGATAATCGCCCCCAAAGCAAAGGTGCCATGATGAAGGACAACGACATCGAACCAAGTGTCCGGCGATCAAGACCGCATCAACAAATCTTTGCTGCTTTCTTGGCATCCATTTTGGTCTTGTTCACGATCTATTTTGTCGGTCGATCTTAGCGGGCCACGGGACTGATGTGGACCTCCGAAGACCCCACGCTGACCGAAAAACAATTCCTCGAAAATTTGTCAATCAGTGCGACCGTTGATGAGAGGGCTCTTGTGACCGTCCAACGGTACGACGGACATACACCTGAGTTGCTCCTGTACCACAAGGCGACCCTCGTCACATCCGGGCATAAACGGGCGTTCGGGCACAATTACGGCATCCTGGGACTTGCCAGTACTCGACTCGAAGTGCCGCTAGATTCCTTGGACGACATTGATCCGGCGGACTCAATCTACCGGCTTCACTACGCCGTCTACGAACGAAAAGATAGCGTCCATCCCAAACCTGAACGCGGAAGAATGCCATTTGGAGGAGTCATCGAAACCCGTGTGAAACCAGCTCAGAACAATCATTGATCAAGCAAACACTGGTCGGATTGATCGCCGGTATGACAACGTGTGGTCTGTTGGCCAGCCTTCATCTGCTTTCGGCGTACCCGAACCACTTTCGCACCGGCGCAGCAGCAACGGCCGGCTTCGTTGCAACGCTCGTGTACTTGTTCGTTCTACACGGTGAGGTGTGGAATTAAGATTGATTTTCAGTGAGTGTTGCTGCTTGTCACCCCAGGACATTTTTTCTAATCCCCTGCGACGAACCTCGAAATGATTGCCAACAACATTCAGACCGAAGATCATCTAGCGGTCCAGTCAGAACAGCCAACCCGAGATTGGACGCGGGTCTACTGGGGCATAATGGTTAACCAAATCCTCGTCATTTGCATCGTCGCACTGCTCGCAGCGGTGATGCCAAGAGAGTCCTATCGCGCCAGCGAGGCTGCGTCTTTGGATCTTCCTGGTTTCACGCAGTATTACTTCTGGGCCGGCCCTTTGGCGATGGCCTACGCGGGTTTCGTCTCCGTGGCTGTGTCTCTGGCCGTCTTCGGGCTTCGACGGCGATTGATTGCCGTGGTTGTGACCTCCGTGGCGTTCGTTTCTTGTGTCGTCTTTCTAGCCGGTGGGATTTTCTCGGCGATCGCCCCGTTATTGGTTGCGGTCCGAGACATGCTTCCGCCCGACCAAAAATGGTAAATTGAAGTTTTTTCGCGAACAATCGGGCCCATCGGCAATTGAAACGTTGAATGACACGTTCTTCCGAAGCCACATTCGATGACCGGAGTGGCGAGTAGAAAATAGCATTGCGGGATCGAGATCAGCGTGACTGGAATCCCGATGGTCAGGCCAGCGGTCGCTGACGTTTGTCGAGGCAGCAGCCAGGCAATGAATGCCACCAAAAACACCCCCGCAAACGTAGAGAATTCGATCACGGGCTGACTTGGATATCGAGTTCTGCAGAGAATCGATGCCAAAACGACTTTGGGTATCACATAGAAAATCGCTGCGAGTGATGTTGAAGACGATCGCTGCTTGATCGCGGCACGCGCGGACATCACGTTAATGGATGGAAAGCACTCGAACGGAAGCGTCACCTTTCGAACTTGAAACGACCGTGGCAATATTACGACCGTTCGGGGAAACGAAAAGCGGTTGAAAACCCTTGCGTTTGACAGACCATTTATTGATCACTTTTTTCGCTGTCGTATCGACCGCAACGATCGTCTTCCCGTCGAAATCGACCGCCACAATTTTCCCGTCGTCGCTAATACTCGATGTGAATGGCCCGCCCCAATCGCCAATTGAGAATTCAATCGAAGGGACCTGCGCTTGGTTTTTCGACTTCGACGCCAAATCGGGTGAAATTTTGAAAACCTGAATTCGAGCTGGATCCTGGCGTGTCCCCACGCGAACTCCCCAGCGTTTGTTGTTCGACAAGGAGTGCACGCTCCAGACGACGCCGTATCGATTCGGTTCAACCGACCAGACCGAAACCGCACCGCCCAGGTTGATCGCTTGCCGGGCCTCAATCAATCGATCTTCGTGAATGAATGCTGCTCGGTCATGATGGCCCCAAGGAATATTCTTCTCATCTTTCAATTCACCGGATTCCATGTCGAACAGCTGCATCTTCGAGTAGGCCTCGACTCCACCTTCAATGCACGCGACCAGACATTTCCCATCTGACGACAAAGCGATGCTTCGCAAGCTCGCAACAGGTCCCGGGAGTGCGAATTTGCCAACGCTTTGCCCGTCGTTGAGGTCGATGACGCTGAAGTTGGTTGCCAGCCGATTGTTTTCTGAGACCGCTTGGAAGCTGGCAGAACGCAAGGAGTGAACGAGCGCCCCATCGGACGTACGCCAAACCATGGTTCTCGATTGCGGCCCCTTTTCATTCACTTCCGCCGTTGCGTAGGCGACGAGATACTTGCCGTCGGCGGTGAACTCGATTCTGTCATCCTCTGCTGGAAAATACCGCCAGCGTTCAAACTTCAGAATCACATCCGATGTTTTCGTGCGTACCAGTTCGATCTGCTGGTCTTTCGGCCAACGTGTGTGCCCCTCCGCCCAACGCCCAGGGCGCTGGATGACCTGGTATCGACCATCGGCGGAAAACGGAAACCTTAGACCCGTGATCTCGCCCGCCAAGTGGTCAAGTGGCTGAGCGGAAGACGGATCCCAAAGGTGCCCGCGGCCGAATTGATCCACCGTGGCAAGGACACTACCGTTCGACGAGAACCCCACGATTTTTCGTTGTCCGTCGATGGAAACAACAGCGTATCGTCCATCGCTCACGATCACGATCACGACTGCAACCATCACGACGATCGCAGCGAGCGAAAGCCAATACTTGCCAGGCACTGTTCGGTTAGTCGATCCGTTCATGCGTCCTCCAAGATGGAATTAACCCTGACGGGGAAGCCGGAAAACTTTCACCGCCGAATTCGGAGCCGGAGTCTTGATTGCAATACAATTTCCATCGGGTGAAAGTTGAACATCAAGTTCACCGAGTCGAAAGTCATCATGACGTTCCCAAATCACTTTCTGCGACGACACATCAATGACCGCGATCGCATGGGTCGGTGCGACCTGCATGCCGTTTCCGCTCGAGTAGTGGTCCATGTACCTGACAGCCACGCGACTTGCATCGTTCGTGATTTCGCACTTAAATGGCCCTCCCCAGTCTCCTTGCGGAAAACTGAGTGTGGTCGTGGGGAATTCATTGATCATAGGTGACGCCTGATCGGCGGAGATTGCAAAAATCCGGATGTCCAACCGGCCATCGTTTCGATCTGCCCTGACGCCCCAATGGTCATTGGCCGAGAGCGAATCAACTTTCCAGGCGATTCCGGGACGATTCGACTTTGACAAGCAGATAGCGATCGGCCCATCGGTTGAGTCTTGATGGACTGCAACGAGTTGATCATCGTGGATGAAGCGGGGACGATAGAGCCCATAGGAACGGATCTCGTGCTCAGCCAAAATTTGTTTTGATCGAACATCCCAAACCTGGACTGATGCACGTCCCATGGAACCGCCTTCGACACAGACGACCAAGCGATCTCCCTCGGACGAAAATGCGGCGATTTTCCGAGATGTGAGCCAACTATAGCTTGTTAACCACGATTCAATGACTTGATTGCGAATTGAAAATAGTCCAAGCATGATCGCCTGGTTGTCGTCGGTAACCGATTGAGTGGCAAAATGCTCACCGCTGGGCGATATCGCCATCTCCACAATCTTACCCAAGTAGATTTGGTTTCCGTCAGGGAGGCTCCAGACGGCGGTCGCCACGGCACCTCCTCCGGAATCTGCAATCGCCGAATAGAAGTAACGACCGTCAGGTGTGAAGCCCATTCTCGGGCCAAACTTGTCGGAGAAGGGAACGCGAAATCGGATGATCGATTCGCCGGATTTTAAATCGACCAAGATTCCATTCTGAAATGGCCCCTTTCCGCTCACTGGATTCGCAGGCTCAAGATCAATCCGATAACTGCCATCGGAAGAAAACGGAAACGGCAAACCCGTCAGCATTCCCGCCAAGTCATCGCATGGTCGCCCCGTCTTCGGATCCCAAAGGTAGCCAACACCGTCACGACCAATCGTCGCCAATGCGAGCTCGTCCGCTGAAAAACCGGCAAGCTGGCCCTGCCCTTCCAGCACGTACGGTCTCGGACGACTCAAAGCGTACGAAGCGATCACGGCCGCCGATGTGACAACCGCAACAATCAACCACCGCTGATGGCGGATTACGGCAGCTCTGATGCTCGAAGTCCATGGTCTCATCACATAAACTCTTATTCGATGTTGCACTCAAAAACTTTGACGGTCGCCATACACCAACAAGCGGTGCGCTGGTTGGCTGCGTGACGCTTTAATGTCGCTTCGACCGAGGATTCTGCAATCATAGCTGGGGCATCCAATTCGAGGGGAAAGAACAACCGCAAACGGCATTGGCGGTTTAGAATGCGGGGTCGCGATCTGGCTGGAATCCCGAAAGAATTGGTCGGAGCGGCGATCCGGCGAAAGGAAGGACCAGCAGAGCAATGAAAACTGGAGTTGACGAATTTGAATGACCGACCGATTCATAGTATGGATCAGTGCGAGCTTTCTGGCACAAGGGTTCTCGTCCGCGTCGACCATAACGTGCCATGCACCGTCGAGGGTGAAATTCGTGACGACGGGCGGATCGTTCGATCACTGGAAACATTGCGTGAACTCGTCTCAAAACGTGCGAGAATCGTGGTGCTTTCCCACTTTGGTTATCCCGAGGGGAATGTTGTATCGCATCTCAGTACGCGCATCCTCGCCGAACGCCTTGGTTTGCTGCTCAACCATCGAGTCCAGCACTGCGAGGAATTGTCGCTCAATCGTGCCAAGGAACATGTCGAGAACGTCGCACCGGGAGAGATTCTCTATTTGGAGAACTCTCGCTTCTGGGAAGGTGAGCAGACCGATTCAAAAAGTTTAGCGGAGGCTTGGGCAGAGTTCGGCGACATCTATATCAATGAAGCCTTCTCCGCATGTCATCGACGTCATGCGTCGATCCATCGTTTGTCAAGGTTACTACCGGCATTTGCCGGTCGCCGACTTGAACAGGAGCGCCGCGAACTGTTGAGCCAACGCGATGAAAAAGTCGCCCGCGGCATCATCCTGGGTGGAGCAAAGCTGGACCAAAAATTGAAAGCGATTGCCGAACTGAATGGACCGCTTTCGGTGCTTTGCCTTGGTGGCCTGACTTCGATCGCGGTCGCAAAGGCCCAGGGAAAACCGACGGGGACCACAGAGTTTTCGTCATCTCGCATGGAAATCGTCGAGGCGGCCTGCGACGCATTGTTCGAAAAAGGGATTCAACCGCAACTTCCGATCGACTGGATAGTACACGCAAGCGACGGAACCGAACGGATCGCGAACTGGAACGCAGTCGCGGCGAAAGACACAATCGTTGATGTTGGCCCCGAAACGGTGCAGCGATTCTTGGCTCAACTCCGTTCGGTGTCTTCGGTATTTTGGAATGGCCCTCTGGGAATCTATGAGAAAGCACCGGGTGAGCGAGGATCAGTCGCGATGGCTGATGGCCTGGCCCAGCGCGTACGTCACGGCACTCAGGTTGTACTCGGAGGCGGCGACACTCTCGCTCTTGTCTCGTCGGCCAGATTGTCGGACTCGTTCAGCTATTGTTCGTCGGGCGGAGGAGCAGCACTCGAATTCATTGCCCGTGGCGATGATCTTCCTGGACTCGTTCATTTGTTTGGCGGACACTGAATGAGCCGGTGCTGGGCCACCTGTCGGACACTCGCTTCGACTTCTGCCGCGATCGCATTCCATCCCTCGCGTCGATTTTCCACGTTACCAAAGTACATCGGCTCCCCGATCGTCATCGATATCTTTTTCCACCGAGGCATGACTCGGTCAGGCGGAAATGCGACACCGGTGCCCTGCAGAAAGCAGGGAATGACGGGCACGTCGGTTCCAGCGGCGAGCATGCCAAGACCCGGTCGAAAGGCTCCCATTTCACCATTTCGCGTCCGCGTCCCCTCGGGAAACAAGATGTACACGCAAGGTTCGCTGAGCAGGCGTTTTCGCAGGTCGATCATTCCTTGTTTGCCGCACTTTCGTCTCCAGATGGGTAAGGCGTTGAGAGTGATCGCCGAGAATGCGGCAATGGCGTTTCGCTCGAAGAACAGGTCGCCGGCGGCAAGCGGAAAAAGCTCGTTTCGCATCCGCAGGGGTAGCGATGAGCCGATCACCATCGCGTCAAGATGGCTCTCGTGATTCGCAACCATGATAAAGGAGGGCTTTTGCGGAAGATGTTCGCGGCCCTGGTAGTCGATACGGTGAAAGACCTTGAGCGAACACCGCACGAACGACCACCAACCGCCCCGCACAACACTTTCGAGTAGACCACCCTCGCGTGCAATGCTCCGATGTTGCTGGACCGGTGGCAGATCCATGCCCGCCGCAGGTTTCAAATCCCAATCTTCCATTGCTACCCACCGGTTAGGATTCGGATCGGTTGATCTCCGCCCAGCGGACCGAGGTTCAGCGACACAAAGTGGTAGACCGCCGGCGGCACCAACACCAGACTATCGAAACGATCGAGCAGGCCGCCATGTCCAGGAATCACGGCACCAATGTCCTTGATCCCAACGTCTCTCTTGATCGAGGACAACACGAGGTCACCGAGCTGACCGAGTGAGCTAATCAACAAGCCCAAAATGATCAGCTTGATGGGATGCCCCATGTTTGTCCCAACAAATACATGATGACCTACAAAAATCGTCAAAGTGGTCGTCAACAACAGACCGCCAACGGCGCCGGAGATCGTTTTCCCCGGACTGGTCTCCGGAAGCAACTTTGGCCCCTTGAGTAGTTTTCCGGTGCAGTAAGCGAAAATGTCGTTCATGGCAACGCCGAGCAACATCAGCACCAGAAGCGGACGGTAATCCTGCGAATTTGCGATATTCCCGATGTAGCCCAACGAAAATCCGAACATCAGGAATCCGAGCGCCCCAAGAGCAACCCGCTGGACATATCCCTGAGGTCGATCCACCGGGATCGAAATGACCGTAATAAGTGCAACCGTCAGTGGAGCCATCGAAAAGAAGAGGCGTTCGTAATGATCGAGGACTGCAAAATTGAGAATCAGGATGCCCAACACGACCGCAACCGAAATCAGCCGTTGGCGAAACAGGCCTGTCGCCCTGGCGAACTCCCGATAGCAACCCAGACTCAACAGAGTCACCGCCGCGATCGTCCAGGCGGCGCCGAGCAATACCGGCACCAAGATACCGACACTCAGCCAGGTCCATGACTTCCAACGTCCGAAGGCATCGTTGAATGCAGCGTCGCCGAATCTTCCCGTACGCCGGCCGCACCACAGGATGCTGCCGGAAACCACGATCAGAACAGCGATCCCGATCGTGACCCAACGCGTCACGGGATGGTCCCAGGCGGCTTGAAAGCCGAGCAGTCGGTCGCGTGTCTCAGTTGTCATCATGATCGGTCCGTAACGCATGGGCAATTCTCCGCAGTCGTCGAACTCCCGTCCAGACGGTACCGATGATCGCGACGACTAAGCCCCAGCCCATCAGACTGCCGCTCATCCCTAACGCCGAATGTGTTGCCATTTCCGCGTGCCAGGATGCCGGCACCAGCCCACACAGCAGCGAGGTCAGCGTCATCAAGAAGACACGCTGCGGCTTGCCCAGCGGACCGCAATACTCTTGATGGGCACCGGCGACTTTTCCTTGAGCTCGCAGGTACGCAACGAAGAGCGCCAGACAAGCGGCGATGTAGCCCAGCGTCGGATCGCTGCCCCACGCGTACCCGGCCCCCACGAACATCGCCGCATCGGAAACTCTGTCCGGTATCTCGTTGTAAAGCTCGCCAACGGGAGAAGCAGATCCCGATTCAACGGCCACCATGCCATCAAGCATGTTGGCCAACAGCCGTAGTTGCATCAGCATCGCCGCGGTCAGAAAGAAAACGGCCGGATACGGCGAATGGTTCGTCATGGCGAAGGCAAACCCAACCGCAATCCCTGCGACCATTCCCGCGATCGAGATGCTGTTGGGCGTCACCTTTCGTCGCACCAACCAATTCGCGAAGCGTTTGGAAACCGCGCGTTCACGTGAAGCGATGGGCCGGCGGTCGGGCTGATAATCATCCGTAGGCTTCGTCACTTTCCAAGTCCCATTAGAAACATGCCAACAATGAGCACCAACATACCGAACAGATTCACAGGCCGAATTGGTTCATCAAATGCATAGTACGCAATCAATGCTCCCCAAATGAACGTCGACGCGTAGATCGGATAGAGAACGCTCATTCTGCCACCCGACTTGAAGGCTGCCACGAACAAGACCATGACAACGATGTAGCAGACAACCCCGGCGATGAGCGGGAGATTCAACAGATAGCTTGCAATCGAACCCGTTGCGCGATCGGCACCTGTCTTGTACAGAAACTGACCGACGGCGCCAAACACGGCGGCAACGATGAACATCAAGATTGCCGCGAGAGGAGTATTCATCTTAAATTTTTCGTTGTTCAAATGACAATTCCCAATCCTACCAGGCTTTGCCCCGAGGAAAAGGCGTGAACGATTTTGGCAACATCCTCACCCACACATCTTTGTGCGTCGATGGTTTGGGCGGCGACATGTGGCGTCGCAACGAAGTTATCCAGCGACAGCAGAGGATGGTTCCCCAGTTGCCCCGACACAGACAGCGGCTCCGATTGAAACACATCCATTGCAGCTCCGGCCAATCGGCCGCCTCGCAGGGCGTCGTACAGCGATCGCTCGTCGACAACTCCGCCACGACCGACGTTGACCAGAACGGCGGTCGCCTTCATCAGAGCAAGTCGATGACCATCGACCAAACCGCGAGTCGTCTCGTCCAACGGCGTTTGAATCAAAATAAAATCTGAACCGGCGAATAGATCATCGAGCGGCAAGAACCGAACGGCTAATCTCTCCGCGGCCGCTCGTTTGTGGCTCTTCTCGGGACTGCGATCGTGGGCCAACAAGTTCATCCTAAATGCTTTCGCTAGCTCTGCGGTTCGAATTCCGATTCTTCCGAAGCCAACCAGGCCGAGGGTTTTTCCGCTCAGCTGGATGCCTAGTCCCGAGTGCTTCTCCCAACGACCCTGCCGCAATGCATGGTTCAATTGTGGAATCCGACGACAGACCGAAAGCAACAAACCGATTGAATGCTCGGCAACCGAATCGGCGGACAATGGCACCGCAATGACAACGACTCCGCGGCTCTTCGCCAAGGGCACATCAATCGCGTCAAGGCCGGCGCCGGCTCGAATGATCAATTTGAGATTGCGAGCCGATTCCAAAGCGGCACGGTCCAGACGCACGGGACTTCGAACAATCACGACCTCGGCATCCGCGAGCAGACGATGCTTCTCGCCGTCTGCCGGATTGATCGAGACCAGACAATCAAATTCTCGCTGAAGTCGCTCAGTCGTTTCCGGCCAAATGGAGCTAAGAATTAAGATTCGCATTGAGGCCGTTGCTCCCTCCGTTTTGCAAGGATCGGTCGGGACCGCTATACGAGGCGTCCGACCGCCAAATTCCCAGCGCGCGATCGGTCTTCTCGATCGATTCCCAGGGATCGTCTGTTCGCCTGAGAGCGGCGCGAATGCAATCGACGGTTTCGGGAATCGTGATCGATTCCATGTGCACACTGATCGCCGCCATCACGGTTGATCCGTTCACGGCTAATGACTCCTCAAAGACATAGATTTCTGGCCGGTCACCGCGACGGCGCCCGAGTTCGACGTAGCGTTCGGCAAGTTCGGCCGTCGATCGGATGCCCCGCCCAACGACAACACGGGGGATCATCTGCAACGCCGCGATGATCTGCTTTCGAGTTGCATTACCCTGAAGGTCGACCTGAAAATGCAAGACGTGACCGAACGTCGTGGGACAGTTGACCGAAACCGATGCCAGCCGCAAATTACGAAACACAGAATTGACGTCGCGAGCATGATGTGATGGCCCCATGGTTGGAACAAGCGAGTTCAAGGGAACTTTGCTCAACTTTCCGGGATCCGCCGAGCGCCGCGTGAGGGTCACGAAGGCCTGTTGGACTCCGAAAGCTCGGTCCAAGGCGTACAGAAACCTGGTCGTACCCGTCGAACTGCAACTGATCACACGAATGCGTTTTTCCCCAGCAACTTCGTTGAAATTGGTCATCGAATGAAAAGACGCTTCACAGGATCCGCTCGTTTCACCGCCTTGAACGATCGTCACCAGATTCGGAACCGATTCCAGCAGTTCGCGATGCTGTTGCGGAACACCACTCGGTGTGCAATCGAGAAGCACGTCGATCTTCGCGAGCAGATCAGCAAACTCGCCTTGGATGGTTGGAAGCCTCGCCGCCACCTCGCGGAGACCGATCGCTGAAGATACGTAGATGTCGTACCCCTGCCACATCGCATCTCGCAGACTGAAACTATTGGAACGGCCGGAAATGCCTGTCAGCTCCATGTCGGATTGCACGTTCACCGCATCGGCCAACCGCCGACCGATGACGCCGTATCCCAAGATTCCAACTCGTACGTTTGACATTCGCTTGCCGCTCACTTCACGATGCTAAGGGTTTCAAGCATGCCTAGATGCCGGTCGGTCAATCGTCGAATTTCAGCAAGCGAAAGCTCGGGCGCCGCGATCAGACGGATCGCGTCAATCACCTCAGGTACAACGATTACATCGGGCGAAATATCTTGCATCAGGTAGACGCACTTCTGGTCAACTAAGATGGATTCAGCCCAGACGAAGGTTTCCCACCGGTCTCCCCGGACTCGTCCAAGGTCACGAAAGAACTCTTGGATGTCTGCCGTGCTGGAAAACCCATCGTCAGACGTACTCACGAGTATTCGCGACTCGTCATGAAGTCGGTCGATAAGAGTCTCTCGGTCTATCGAATCGACAAGATCGAGCTTGATCATGTGAAGATGCGAATGCGTGTAAGAAGCAACCACGCGACGTATCTGGCACATGGGGACGCAACCGGCAAGCGTCGTTCTAAGTTCATCCTCCAGCGCCGGCTCCTCAAAGACCGGCTGAAGGGCGTCCAAGCTGGAGGCTGCGTCATCGGCCGCGTGAGCGGCACGTCGAACGACGGTCGAGTACACACGTTCGACCGCAGACAAAGCATTTACAACCCTAACCAGACGTGCGAGAGAAAGCGAGTCGGCCGAAGGCACAAACAACCCTCCCGGTCCATTGCGAATCGACTCGGGTGTCAATGAAGTGAAGACGGCGCACCGCTGCTCATGGCAAGCACCCGGGCTCCGGCCATCCTCCGTGATCCGTACGGTCAATCCCTTCACCTCGACCGACACGCGAGTGGCTCCACCGGATCCAGAATTGGATGCCGTGGTGCCGCACGGCTCCGAAGAAGGTAATAACAACATGTCGCATTGCGCCTTCACCCCGTCGGCAAGGTGGTTTGCGATACGACCACGTCCCCTCAGGCTGACTTCGATAGTCATCAGTGCCCCCTTTCAAAACGACCAGCCGAAAAGCTTTGCCGTGAGCCGAGACCCTTGTCCCTACCCTCCTTCTCTAACAACTCCCTCTGCGTACTGAGCAAATCACCTAGAGGAGCGATCCATTGGTCGACACCGCCCGCGTGACGATCGGCTTGAATCTGTCTCATTGCCGCCTCAGTGGCGCCGATCGCCGCGCGGAGCCCTTGGTTTGCATAAATCACGAATCCGATGGTACCGTATGACTCCATCTGATCGATCGACAGAGTGGGATACATGGTTGGAATCAGTACAAGTGGCGCTGTCCCTTGCCAACTGCGCACGACCTCAATCACCTCCTCATCACATTTTGTCTTGGCGTGGATGACGATGGCGTCTGCTCCGGCTTGTCCGTAGAGCGACGCTCGTCGCAGCGCCTCCTCGCCCCCAAGTCCAGCAACGAGTGCTTCGACGCGGGCAAAAATCAGGAAGGAATCGTTGGTACGCGCCGCACATGCCGTTGAGATGCGATCGGCGAATGATGTTGCGTTCGACAACCGGCGTGATCCGGCCAGCAAACTGTTACACTTGGGATACGCGGTGTCTTCCATGCAAATTCCACCAGCGCCAACGGACTCAAAGGCCGAGACAACACGCGAGACATCTCCGTCATCTCCCCATCCAGTTCCCACATCGGCAAGAACCGGGATCGAGACCGCTCCGGCCATCGCGGCGGTGACCGCGAGAACGTTGCACATGGTTAATCTGTCATCATCGATCTTTCCGTACGACGCCGCAATTTCGAGGCTGCTGGCCCAGACACCATCATAACCGCATCGCTCCAGCAGCTGCGCTCCGAGTACATCGTGTGCGCCCGCCAACATCGCGACGCGATCGTGTTGTGACTTCATCACCGCAGAACGATGCATCTTTGGGCTCGGCTGAAAGTGGTTCATGAGTAATCCTGTAGAAAGATTTCTTGAAGTATTCGGTCGAGATCGGCTCGCCCGATGGCGACCGGATTGACCGACAGATCACCCGCGACCCCCGCAGCAAGCTTCGGCAGATCGTCATGAGTGAGATACCGTTTCAGTCCAAGCTGCAACCCGATACGGAGTATCCAATCGGTCACGATTTGGCTGCACATGCCGGCCGCTTCGTCCGATGGCAGTTCCGCGACCCCGGGCCGCAGGATCGCAGCAATCCTGGCGAATCGCTTCGTCTCGTTGTGAAAACAAGAATCGATCCAGTGCGGGTAAAAGAGTGCGACGCTCTGCCCGTGCGCTATCTCAGGTCGCAATCCACACAATGACTTGTCAACTCGATGGGGGAAACAGGTGCCGACACAGGCGAGATTCATTCCCATCGTGGTGCTGGCGTAGGCAAGCTGTTCACGCGCCCGACCGTGTTCGGGATGCTCTAATGCGATCGGCAGGTAAGTGCTGACAATCCGCATGGCACGCAAGGCCATTTGATCGTGGATCGGCGTGCGTTTTGGCGACACGTATGATTCGATGGCGTGAGCGAGCGTGTCAAAGCCGGTCTGTGCCGTGACTAGCTTCGGAAGCGTCCAAGTCAGCTCCGGATCGACCAACGCAAAACGAGGAAACAAGTAGTCACTTCGAATTCCATCTTTCAAACTTTTCTCGGGATCTCGAACAATTGCCGACCGATTCAGCTCGCTACCCGTTCCAGCCGTCGTAGGAATACAAACCAATGGCAACGCCGTTGAATCGACCTCCGTCTTTTTGTAGAGAAAATCGGCGGCCGTGCGGCCAGTTGCGGCGACTCCAGCAATCGCTTTGCCGCAATCAAGTACGGAACCACCTCCGAGAGCAACAACGACGTCGGCGCGATGTGCACGTGCCGCGGCGGCACCCCGATCGATGTCTGCCGTAGTGGGACTTGACTGCAGACCAGAAAAGCGTCGGACACTCAACCCATGTTGACTCAAATCATCCAACAACCGCTCGGACGGGCCAAGCCGGTCCATCGCAGTACGACCTGTCACCACAAACACACGTTTGCCAAGTGACGCGGTCACCTCGCCGGCCCGCTGAAAGGTACCGGCACCAAAGAAAAGCTTCGTCGGTACGTGAAAAGCAAAATGCATCGATCACTCGGGCGCAGAAAAAGGCCTGATGATTCGCGAGGTTGGAGCAACCGGTGAACCTGCCCTTCCTCAAGACACCCTTTCCTGCGAAATTCTTCGCGGAATCCCACTCGATTCGCTGTGCTTCGGCTCACAGACCGATTCGTAGGAAGCACCCAAAAAACAAGCCCGACGTGCGAACACGTCGGGCTTGCGGGTCGGGTGACTGGGCTGCATTGCTCCTTCAGAAGGATTGCTCCTTCGGAAAGGAGAAGGGCCATGGTGAAGCCCTCCCTGCCTCACCATGGCCCATCAGTGCTGGAACGATGGCACCGATCGTTCCACCCTCCCAATCCATGGTACCTGGAGTATCGGCTACTGCACCGCGATTCCTGTAGCGGTTTCGCGGCGTCGTCCGATTTTTTTCTTTGTCCAGGTCAGGCGATTTGCTAGCAACCCGAATCGCGGCTGTGGTCACTGGGCGTTGCCGGGCGCCCATTCAGCGGGCGGTGGTCCGCAATCGACCGGCGGTGCCGCACAACCTCCGCGATGGCATCCGTTGTCACAACCGTTGTTGCAGCCGTGCGACTTGCCGTGGATCGACAGATCGATGTGGGGCTTGCACTGGTTTCGGTAGCCATCCCACACGTGGACGTTGCAGGCGTTGGAGCGCCAGTATTGGTAGAACGTCGACGTCGGCAACTGGGGCGGCATGTAGGGCTGGCAGGCTCCGGGTTGGATGAAGTCGCGGTGCTTCAGCCCGGCCAATCGGCAGTGTTTGCCACAGCTGGGGGTGCATTGGTGACAGCACGCGGAGGCCTGGACTGCCGCGGCGGGTGCTTGTTCGTCCACGATCGGCTCGGCGATGGGCGGTGCCGGTAGGGCTTCCGAGTCGGCCGGCATCGTCATCGCTTCGGCCGCGGGCGTGGTGGTCAATTCCGTCACGTCGGCCACCACGTCGCGCGATTCGACGACCGCCTGGACGTTTCCGTCGACCAAGGTTGTCGCCGCGTCTCGGATCGGGGCGGGCTGAGCCGCGGCCGGCAGGGCTGCGGCGGGAGCGTTGTCAAAGTTGACGTCGGCCAACAACGCGTCGAAGTCGCTTTTCGCTTGGGATTGTCCGGCCAGTGAGAAGGACCCGGCAAGCATGGCGGTCAGGACCAATCGTCCTAAGGGGGTGCGAGTACGCATAAGAAACATCCATGTGATTGGTGGAGAGGGAGACGAACGACATGTCGCTCGCGGCTGTCGCCGGCGCAGCATCCATGCCTCTGCGGTTCTATCACTGTAAGCTTTCCCGCGCATCAGCCTGGACGCAAATCGCAAGCGAGAAAACTTTGCCAATCGCCTTCCCCCCGGGTCCTTTAACCGCGTCGACTCGATCGCCTTCTGTAGCCGTTAAACCGGCAACGGTGCGTCGGCATTGCCGGACCGTCAGAACCCCACCTGGAAAACGCGCAGAAGCATGGTTAGCGGAACGGCGCGAGCGGGCTGTCGCGTTTCAAAACACCTCGTGAAACACGGGTACTCAAGGCTTCACCGCGTTGCACACCTGGGCAACCGCGGATTCCACTGCGGGCTCAGTCTTCCTGTGACTCTTTTTCATCCGGTGAGATCACAGCGAGCACGGCCGCCCGCACTTCGGCCTGACGATCCTTGGCATCCACTTGACGGCCATCGGCCTCGGTCAAGTAGAACACGTCGGCAACCTGATCCAAGTGCGTATCAATCTTGGCGAAGTGCAGCACCAGGTTCAGGTCAGAAAGCGCCGAGGCGACGCGATAGAGTAAACCAGATTGGTCATAGGCGAACAGCGACAAGATGGTGAACCGATCCAAGGTCTCGTTATCCAGGTCGACCTTGGTCGGCAGCACGTTGACCGTCTTTGAATCATCTTTCTTGCCGACCGACCACTTGCGTTTGCGTGGCGGCAGCGGTGTTTCCGGCGAATCGAGCAACTGCTTCACACGCGAGGACACCGTTTGGATCCGTTTCGGCGGAGGCTGATCGGGGTACTCGGGATCGTCGACCCAGAACTCATCCCAGACGATATTTTCCAACGTCACGATTTCAGCGCGGAGGATCCCGATCCCGCAGGACATGAACGCGCCCGCGACCCTGGCAAAGATGCCGACCCGAGTGTCGTCCTGGTGAAAGATGACGACATACCGCATCGCCGAGGCAATCGGATCGTACTGGGCAAAGCAGAGCGTCCGTTCGCCCGCATCCAGGGCCGCTGCGACGTGAATCAGCTGTGTCGCCAGATCCTCCGATTTTTCCCGGCGCAGCATCGACAAGGGGATCTGCTTGAGCAGCGCCAAACTGGTCGCGGCGGAACGCTCGTCTCCCAAGTACTCGCGGACCTGGTGCCGAATCTCATCGGTCAGCTCCTCTTGATCCGCATCCAGATCACCCGTCTCGAAATAACGCCGCGTGCGCAAATAGAGATCCTCGATCAACTTCATTTTCCAATCGGTCAAGACATCTGGACCGACGGCCGCCAGATCGGCGACCGCGTGTATGATCAACAGTTCCAGCCGACGGATCGATCCGACTTCCTTGGCAAAGGAGATGACAATTTCGGGATCGTTTAAATCGTGTCGGAACGCGACCGTGTTGACCGCCAAGTGCTTGAGGACCAGCCATTCCAAAATCTCGATGCTGCTGGCGTCCAAATCCAATCGCTCGCCGGTCTTTCGGGCGATCCTCGCACCGACGATGGAATGGTCCTCTTCGTATCCTTTTCCGATGTCGTGAATCAGCAGCGCCAGGTGCAACAGCGTTTTGTCTTTCAATCGTCGATAGCGACGGCCCATGGCGGTAGGGTCTTCGGCAAAGTCGGTCGCCGCTTCGACGGCGCGAATGCAATGCGCGTCGACGGTGTACTTGTGATAGGCGTTGAATTGCAACAATCCGCGAGTGCGTTTGAACTCCGGGATCAACTGATCCAGGATTCGCAACTCGTGCAATCGCTGCAGCAAGGGCGCCAGCCGCCCGCCGCGACTGAGCAGCGACAGGAAGGCGCCGACCGATTCGGCGTCCGGAGGTGCCGGCTGGCGTTCCTGCATGGCCTTGCGAATCGTTTGCCAGGTGTGGTGCCCGATCCGCCGATTGTTGTGGTTGGCCAAACTCATGAAACGCAAGATCCGCGGCAGACTCAAGGCGAACTCTCGCAACTGAGACGCCTCGACCCAGATGTGCGTCGGTCCCATCAAAACGTCGGCTCCGATTCGCTTGGCCCGAATCCGTTCGATGATCTGACCGATCAACGGACGGCTGCGGTTGTCATCGGCAAAGAATCGGGCGGCATAGCGGACGTCCCGCGTGACATCAAAGTACTGTTGCATGAACGCTTCGACCGGCAGCACCCCTTCACGTCCCTTGTAACCCCAGGCGTTGGCGATGACCACTTGCGTCGTCCGATCCAGCACGTCCTGCGCCCGGCCTTCACGAAAATGCAATTCGTTCCGCAACCGAATCAGAAAGTCATAGGCCCGCCGGAGCATGCGGTAGTCCTCATCGGTCAGCGTCCCGAGTTTCAACAGCCGTTCCAAATCCACTTCGCCGTATCTGGCAAATCCGATCCAGCGAATCATTTGAATGTCGCGCAAACCGCCGCGCGACTTCTTCAGGTTCGGCGTCAACAGATAGTTGGTGTCTCCCCACTTGTTACGTTCTTCGCGTCGCGCTTCGATCAGATCGCGAACCAGACGTCCGCCACGACGAACCGCTCCGTGTCGCAGCGATTGAAAGAAACGCTTAAACACCTTCAAGCTGCCGGCAAGAAATCGCGATTCGGTCAGCGAGGTAAAGATCACCGGGTCGGACCAGGACAACGAACAGGCTTCGCGGGGCGTCCGCAGCGAGAACCCGACGTCCAGCCCGATGTCCACCAAATCACGCGTCAGCGCCTGGGCCAGCTTTTCGGCGACCGCGGTCGAACGCCCGCGGACGATCAGCATCAGATCGGCATCCGAATAGGGCGCCAAATCACGACGGCCGAAACCGCCGTGGGCGACCAACGCCACCCCCGCCGGCGTTTCTCCACCAAAATGATCAGCGCAGGCCTGATTCCAGACCTCCAGCACCAAGTCGTCATAGAGGTCACTGACGAGCGTGGAAACCTGGGTGCCGCGGGACCCGGCGTCATGCTGACGGCGGCATCGCTCACGTCCCTCGCGTAGGATCGCGCGGCCGCGTAGAACAACATCCGAGAGCGAAGAACCAGCCATCACGAACACGCCGCCTAGGGTCCAAGAATGCCGGCGTCGGAGGGTTCGCCGAGATTTGGGTAAGCGAAATCAGCCCTCCCCAGGGCCGGCGACCCCGGCCACGGAGTTCGAACCCGAAATGCACCGCGCGAGAAATCGCCTGGCAGGCCGCCCCCGTGTTAGAGTGCTTCTTCGCCCCGCTCACCGGTTCGGATGCGGATCGAATCTTCCAGATTGGTGACGAAGATTTTGCCGTCGCCGATTTGTCCGGTTTGGGCGGTTTGCAAAATCGTGTCGACGACCGTCTGCAAATTCTCGTCCGTACAAATCACTTCAATTTTGACCTTGGGGACAAAATCGATTGCGTATTCCGTGCCCCGATAAATCTCCGTGTGGCCCTTTTGCCGACCGAATCCTCGTACCTCACTGACCGTCATCCCATGGATGCCCTGGTCCGTCAACGCGTTTTTGACATCTTCCAATTTGAAGTGCCGAACGATGCCTTCAACTTTTTTCACGTTTATGCCTCGCAGGATGCGGCTGGAAATCCAGTCCCATAGGGTGAACTGAGGTCGTACTCGTACCGCCAAGTGAATCCCGGCAGCCTACTGTCGACCCCATTGTACACTCGGCGGTCGAACTCCATCCAGCGGGTATCGCCCGATCGTCAAACGGGCCGCTGCCAGGGCACGTCGGCGATCCCCGCCTGCGAATTCACTTCGCGCGAGAGCACAAACAGATAATCGCTGAGCCGATTCAGGTACACGATCACCGCGTCAGAAATCTTGACCCCCTGCTGATCGCCCAGCGTCACCACGCGGCGTTCGGCACGGCGACAGACCGCCCGGGCCAAATGCAACATCGATGCGGCCTGGGTCCCTCCCGGCAGAATAAACTGCTTCAGCGGACTCAGCCCGCTCTCGTGCTCGTCGATCCACGCTTCGATGCGGGCCACATGGGGCGTGCCGATCACCCGCAGGTCGTGCTCATCGGGATTCGGGGTCGCCAGTTCGGCACCGATCGAGAACAGCTCCCGCTGAATCAGCTCCAGCTGCTCATCGACGCCTTCACTCACACCGCCCGCGCCGAGCGAACGCACACAGCCCAACGCCGCATTGAGTTCGTCCACCGTCCCGTAGGCCTCGATCCGGGCATCGTCTTTGGAGACCCGAGGCCCCCCGAACAGACCCGTGCTCCCGGCGTCACCGGTTCGCGTATAGATTTTCATGTCCCACCCGCTCAAGTTCGTTCCAGTCCTGTGGCCGTTCTTTTTAGGGCGATTCGCCCCGCCGACAAGTCCGCTGTGCCAAAGAAACCGCAAATCGAAATCCATGACAGACCCCATCGCCTCACCGACCAAACGGGCCGCCGGCATGTTGCTGGTCACGCGAACCCAGCCGAGACAATTCTTGCTGATGCGTCATCACGACCGCTGGGACTTGCCCAAAGGACATTGCGATCCCGGTGAATCCGATCTGCAAACGGCGATCCGCGAAACCGAAGAAGAAACGGGAATCTCCACTGACTCCCTCCAGATCGATCCCGACTTCCGTTTCGAATTGAGCTACCCGGTTCGATACAAACGCCACGGCGACCAAGTCTTTCACAAGACCGTCGTCTACCTGCTCGGCTGGGTTGACGCGGCCTTTGCACCGACCCTGACCGAACACCCGGGATTCCAATGGTTCCCCTGGAACCCGCCGCACCGCATCCAAAGCCAAACGATCGATCCGCTGCTCGAAGCCGTCGCAATCCATTTGGATCAGCAACAGCAAGACCATCGAAGCTTGAGTGGACAGGGGTAGGAAAATTTTGGAGGTAGGAAGATTGGCCTCCTCGAAGGGATGCTGAATCTCATCATTTTCTTACCTCTAGAATCTTCTTACCTGTTTCACACGACGCACCGTCAGTCGCCGTAACTGGCACCGCGGATTTCCACGTTGATCTCACCCAGTCGCCGGAAGACCTGCGCGAGCACGACATTCAAATCAGCGTCCCCGGCCGGACGGCTCAGACACAGTTGATCGGCGCGGTTGATCTGGGACGTCATCGGATCGATCGAAATCCATCGTCCCTCGATCGATGCCACCACCCAGGCGGCCAGATGCATCGTGACGCGATTCTCCGCGGAACTTCCCGTCGCTTCGGAACGCGTGAGGCCAAACACGACTCTGGCGGGGATTTGTCTGGCACGCAACAAGGCCGCAATCAAGACGGCGTGATCCATCTCTCCGCCCTGCCCGCTGCGAATGATCGCCGACGCCGGCCGCAGCTCTCCTTGGGGGATCAACGACAAATCGTTCTGCGCCAGACGCGCCAATTGCTCCGCCAACTCCTGGATCGGTAATTCGCCGATCGCGCCGGCCATGCGGGTCACCGACGGATGCCGGATATCGAGCAACGTCGACGCGGCGGTATCGATCGGTTCGGCGACCGAACGGTCCGCTTCAAATCCCGTCGGCGTTTTGGCCTGCGTCGAAACCATCACCTGCACCGCATCGCCGCTGCGTTTTACCGATTGGCCGGCAACGGCCGGTAGCAGCACCACATCGGCCCCGTCCGCATCGACTGGGCGGAATTCACCAGAATCGTCCTCGGATGTCGATCGCGAGGGGTCGCTGACCACAAACGCAACTTCCGTTGGATCGGCATCCGCCCGTAGCGAGCCGGTCACACTGAAATGGACTCGCCGATCGTCGGGCCGACGGAAGAGCTCATCGGCCGACGCCCGATCGGTCCGAAACGATTCCAGCCGCAATCCGAGGTGCAATGTTTTCTGGATCACACCCTGCTCGTCGATCCAGACGACCAGCGAATCGACCTGCTGGCCGTCCCGAAACGTCGACACATCCACTTCGCGAAGCGTTTGATAGGTGCCATCGAACATCGGCACCGACGCGTCGCCGGTGCAATGCAATTCGATCAGCCCGATCGATTGCAGCGAAGGCATCAGGACCGGCAATCGACGGGTCTCACCGGTTTCGATCACACGTCGCCGTAGCGTCTGCTCCAGGGCGAACAACCCCCGCGTCTCGGCGGGCCAATCGAGTTGAAGTGTTTCCTGTCCCGAGTCGCTCGACAACTCAATCGCCAGCTTCTGTGGACCGCGTGTCCCGCGTGCGGTCGAGGAGATCGGGCCGGCGTGAACTTCGCTTTGAAAACTTTTCAGCGCACCATCGACCGACTCCACGCTCGTCAGCGTGATTCGACGCACAAAGGACGCCTTGCCGGTTCGAAAGATCAAACGCTCGTTGCGACTGTATGCTGCTTCGGTCGCGGCGGCGAACTGCACGCTGTCGATCCGCGCGGCCGCTTTGATTTCACTCACGCCCACCACCTGGCTGCCGAATCGGTAGACGTAACACGCATTCCAGTCCCCCTCGAACGACTCTTGCAAGGGTTGGTCCTCGGTGGCGACCGCATCAACCTCCGACGCAGCGGAACCCTCCGGCTCGGTGGTCGGCGCAGCGGGTTGCCCGATCGGCGGCCGCGGCGGAATCAAATCGCCGCACCCCGACGCGACGCACAGACACGTGACGCACAGACCACCAAAGAGACAAACCAACCAGGGCGAATTCAAGACACGTGTCATCGGATTTCACTGAAAAAGAACGGATCGCGACGAGTCATCGCTGCCCAACACTATATCCGGCGATCGCTACCTATGGCACAGACGCAACGTTGATTGCCCCGGGTCCACATCGATCACCATGAAATGTTGCCTCGGGACAACGCCTTCAACCCGTGCGAAGGAGTCCGATTGCAGGGGTCGATCCGATCGATCCACCTGATCCGAACATGCCTCAGCGATTTCATGGGGCGGGATTTCCGGATTGGCGAAACGATGCGCCCGGTCCATCACATGACCTAGCGTTGGCTGTAGACCGAGCGGCAGCTTGCCTTCGCCCGATCTTCAACATTCCCGTGAACACTCCCCCCGCGCCAAGAACCGGACCGCCTGACATGGGCTTTTTGAAACGCATCCTCCGTAACAATACCGTCGAAGACACAGGGTCGATCTTCACACCGGGCAGCTTTGAAGCGTTGACGGAGGAGGAACTGCAAACGCATATGGGCATCGACACCTATGGTGCCTTTGACCTGACCGATGCGATCCGCCCCTCATATGACCTACAGGTCGTGCCACGCCAGGGATTCCGGTTTGACGAATACGTCGACGACAACAGTCAAATCCGCACCCCGGTCATCATGGCGGCGGCAACGCGGCATCGAATCATGGACCTGTTCCTGGATCTGATCGATCGGCTTGGCCCCGTCGTCGATGTGGTGCTGGAAACCAGCCACCACTTCGCGCCGCATCAGCAAGACCTCTATCGCGAGCACATTGATGTGCCCGTCCTGAAAAGCATTCTGCTCGATCACGAAGACCTGCTGCTCAACGACGGCTGCACGGGGATCGCAGTGATCAACCCGGGACGACGGCAAGAGGTCCAGTTGGATGAACACAAATTGATGATCGTCTACGGGCGACCACTGGAACAATTTGAACAAACGCTGATTTCGGCGGACGTCTATCCGGATGAAAACATCAAGTTCATCACCGAAGCGGAACATGTCCACAGCAGTAGCGAAGCCTATTTCGACAAGTTCAATACGCTGAAACACCGCTTGGGCATGGACAGCGACGACTTGTCGGGTTGCTGCTAGCGGCCTCTCTGAACTACGATTCGCGAAGTCATCCGCCTCGCCCCCCAGGACTTCGCCATCATGATCTTGGTCTTGAGCGCCAGTTTGAACCCTGGCAGTCGCAGCCGTATTCTGGCCAACGCGTGCCGAGAGCGACTTGAAGCCGCTCATCGCGACGTCGCCTGGTTTGACCTCTCCGCAACGCCGCTGCCGTTCTGCGACGGTGCGGCCGCCTACGGTCATCCCAAAGTCGTGGATCTGGGACACCTGATCGAAACGGCCGACGCGATCTTCATCGCTTCCCCGGTGTACAACTTCGATGTCAACGCGGCGATCAAGAATGCCGTCGAGCTGACGGGGAAAAAATGGACCGGCAAGGTCGTCGCGATGATGCTGGCCGCCGGTGGCGCCGGCAGCTACATGAGCGCAATGGGTCTGGCCAACAGCTTGATGCTGGATTTCCGCTGCCACATCGTGCCCCGGTTCGTCTACGCGACCGGCGAATCCTTCGAAGGCGACAAACTGGCCGACGATGACATCCAGTCGCGCGTCGACTTACTGGTCACCGAAACCCTGCGTCTGGCCGACGCCCTTAAAACGACGCCCTAGCAGGTTTGTTCATCGCACCGTTGGTGTCTACACCCTCAGGGACCGTCCAGCGCAGGGCGACCGCTTTTTCGGGTACGATGACCCTTCCGGGCCGTCGTCCGGACGACTCTCCTCGACGACCTAGAAAGGACGTCGTACAACGATCCGCTCACCCCATCACACTCAATCGACCAGATCGTTGGTGTTTGTCGCGTTTGGCGTCTTTCCAACGCCGGACGGTCCCTTCAGGCGATCCCCCGGTCGCTGAGAGAGACGTCGATTGTATAAGTGTCGGAGTTGATCGTAGCGGAAGTCGCCAAGTCTTTCGCAGCGCCGACCCTCTCTGGCGTTTGCTTGCTGCACAAACGCCGTCTCTCCCAGAGGGAGAGAATCTCAATGGGTTGCCAAATCCTGCAGCAAGAGAAGCGACGTCCCAAGCAGCGAAAGAGGAGGCGAAAGTCTGCACACCAGCATCGCTGCGACCTACTTCCGATAAACCCCGTTGGTCTGGATGTAAACCTCGACCGATCGGGGAACACGATGGCGAATGCTACTCCCCTGCCCTGCCCTGTCGCGGATCTCGCTGCTCGAGATTTCGATCAGCGGCATCTCGATCACACAACCACGAAAACGCTCGATCCGCTCGTCACCGACCAACCCGTCCAGCACGGAAAAATCGATCTCCCCTTCTCCACCGCGACGCACCACGGCCAATATCACACGCGACAACAACTCCTCCGGCTGATGCCAGCGACGCATCGAAGCCAGTGAATCGCTGCCGATAATCAAAAACAACTCCGCACCGACATGCTCCCGCTCCAATTCGGCGATCGTGTCGACGGTGT
The DNA here is from genome assembly GCF_025060895.1 of Stieleria sedimenti. Classification (GTDB taxonomy): domain Bacteria; phylum Planctomycetota; class Planctomycetia; order Pirellulales; family Pirellulaceae; genus Stieleria; species Stieleria sedimenti. Next base: position 60,727 of record NZ_JANZKV010000151.1, read on the forward strand.
AGCTGACCCCGGCACGGTGCAGTTCCCGTTGGTCCACGTCGTGACCCGGACGCCCCGCGATGGCGAGCCGCAACATCTCGACACGCTGCTCGTTGGTGGCGACTGGGCCTCCAGGCTTCAACGGCTGGGTCGCCGTAGGGATCCACAGCAACCGATCCAAGTCCAAGACTTCGGTCGCCGCCTCGGCGATCCACAAATGGCCCACGTGAACCGGGTCGAACGAGCCGCCGAAAACTCCAATTCGCATCTCCGGGATCCTTTGGTCAACGCCCACGGAAGGGTTTGTTTTACGATCGCTGGTGCCAGGTTTGCTAGTGCAGGACTCGCGACACAACGCCGGAAATCCTCTCTGTCAGAGCATTGGTGCCGACACAAGTCGCAAGACTTGAAGTCACCCTCCCTTTCAGGAGGGTCGGACGCGAGGTACGAGCGTCCGGGAAGGGTGACGCAAGATGTAGAGACACCCATGCTGTCAGGGAGGGATCGGACGACGCGGACAAACCGCTTCAAAATTGTCGCGTTCGGATTCCCGTTTGACCACCCGTGTCAGCCCGAAGGAAACGATTCCGGAAAAGACCCGACGATCCAAAATCTTTCGGAATGCTCTATGCTGACAGGTGAAGCTTCACATCCCGACATCCCCGCCGGCCCAATCCCCATGCCGTCCGCCGTTCCACCCCAGAGACCTTCCGACACGCACCGGACCGACACGCGCGCCGCCCAAACCGACGACGCCGGGGACGTCTCTGGCAGTTTGTCCGCTCCGGGGTTTTTTGACGCCAGCGACGAGGCGATCGACGACCTGTCCAAACCCGACGGCAAACGCGGTGCGGAGCACGTGACCCAAGGCCAACTGTTTGAGACCGAACCCCCGCCCTGGGAATTGACCGTCGAGGAAGACGTGGCGGTGGCCAGTGTCGTCTTCCGGGATGCCCCCTACGGCCCCTACGACTACCGGATCCCCGCGGAACTGCGGGACCGTTTGCACCCCGGAATGCGGGTCCACGTGCCGCTGGGCCGACGAAAACGGCCGACGGTCGGTTGGTGTATCGAAACCAAAATGGGCAACGAGACCGGAAAGACGCTCAGCGACGTCGCCGAAGTGCTCGACGACGCACCGCTGTGCGATCGGCCGTTGGTGCGATTGGTGACCTGGATGAGCCACTACTATCAGTCACCGGCGGGGCAGGTCTTTGACGCATTGATCCCCTCCAGCGTTCGCGCCAGCGCGGGGACGCGCGAGCGGACCTACCTGTCGCCCTCCCCCGCCAGTGCCGACGAATCGGTCGTCGACGCCTTGCCTGCCAAACAACAGCGCGCGTTGCGGCTGTTGATCGCCGCGGGGAAACCGATGACCTCTTCGCAATTGATGGTCCACGCCGAATGCACCGCCGGGCCGATCAATGCGCTGCGCAAGAAAGGGCTGCTCAGCGAAGACACGCGCCGCGAGATGGCGACGTCGATGCCGACCCGCTGGCAGACGAGCGACGGAGAAAAAACGGAATCGCATGAACTGACCGACGACCAATCCGACGCGCTCGGGCGGATCACCGCGGCCCTCGATTCGGCCACCGCCAAGACCCTGCTGTTGCACGGCGTGACCGGCAGCGGAAAAACGGAGGTCTACATCCGCGCGATCGAACACGTGGTCAAATTCGGCCGCGCGGCGATCGTGCTGGTGCCAGAAATCAGCCTGACGCCGCAAACGCGGGGACGCTTCGAACGACGTTTCGCTTCGGTCGCCGTGCTGCACAGCCAAATGACGCCGGCCGAGCGTCATTTCCAGTGGCAACGCATTCGTCGCGGCGAAGTTCAAGTCGTGGTCGGCCCCCGCAGTGCCGTCTTCGCTCCGCTGCCGCGTCTGGGCCTGATTATCTTGGACGAAGAACACGACGGGTCCTTCAAACAGGACAGCCAACCGCGTTACCACGCACGCAAAGTGGCTTACGCCCGCGCCCAATCGTTACAAATCCCGCTGTTGCTCGGCAGTGCAACGCCCTCGTTGGAATCGTGGTACGCGACCCAGTCCGGTCACGCCGAACTGATCTCCATGCCGTCCCGCGTGGGCAATCGCCCCATGCCGGACGTCCAACTGGTCGACCTGCGGATCAAGGACGAACGTTCCCGGGGCGGCGCGATCAGCCGGCAATTGCATCTGGCCGTCACCGAAACCCTGCGTGAAAAAGGGCAGGTCATCCTGCTGCTCAATCGCCGCGGATTTGCGACGACGATTCAGTGCCCGTCTTGCGGACACGTCGTCGCCTGCCCCGATTGCGAAATGCCGCTGACCCATCACCGCGATGGCGGCAAAGCCGTCTGCCACTACTGCGATTACACGATCGCCACACCGCCCTGGTGCCCGGAGTGTCGGTTTGACGGAATCCGATACGGCGGGCTGGGTACGCAAAAACTGGAAGTCGAAGTCAAGGCTCGGTTCCCCGAGGCGCGCGTCGCACGCATGGATAGCGACACGATGCGCCGTCCGGGCAGCCACCAAAAAGTCCTCTCCGCATTTCGCAGCGGCGAATTGGATCTGTTGCTCGGCACCCAGATGATCGCCAAGGGCTTGGACTTTCCCAACGTCCTGTTGGTCGGTGTGATCAACGCCGACGCCGCGTTGCACTTTCCCGATTTCCGCGCCGGCGAACGCACCTTTCAATTGGTGACCCAGGTCGCCGGTCGAACCGGACGCGGCAACCGCGGCGGACGCGTGATCGTGCAAACCTTTTCACCCGAGCACATGGCCATTCAAGCCGCCTCGCGTCACGATTACCTGCAATTCGCCCAAGCCGAAATCGCCAACCGGCGGAAATTCAATTACCCGCCGCTGGGAAGCGTCGCCCGGATCATCATCCGCGGCGCCGTCGAAGACGTCACCGAAGCCACCGCCAACTCCTTGATGCTGCGTCTGGAATCGGCGCGCGAACGGCTCGGCGCAGAAGTCCGCTTGCTCGGGCCGGCGCCCCCACCGATCGCCAAACTCCGCGGCAAGTATCGCTTTCACCTGCTGTTGCAATCACTCGACCCGTTGCAACTGGGCGCGACGATTCGGATGGCGACCAAGACCTTCAAGATCCCCGAGAAAGATGACGTGCAATACATGATCGACATCGACCCGATGGACATGCTGTAGCCGATCGTCTGCTTGGCCTTCGACTACTTGGCCTTCTTCTTCCGCGCGGCCAACTTCTTCATCTTCTTCACCTCGTCCTTGCCGACGACCCAGCCGCGACAATCCCGCGATCCACATTGGCAGCGGGGAATCCAATGCTGGGCTTCCCACTGGTAATCGAAACAGATCTCGGTTCCCGGCTCGATGTTGCACCGGGCGATCAGCCCGTTGGTCGTGTCGGTGACCTGCACCAAGTCACAATTGGGGCTACAGGAGTGATTGATAAACGCTCCGGGGATGGTCGGTTCCAAATACCAATCGTCCTCCAAGTGCATGGCGTAGGTTGAACCGTCATATTCATTTGCCGGAATCAATTGCCCCTTGATTTCGATGACCAGCTCGCCGGGAAGAAACTGGCGTGATGCGAACACGCCACATCCCAGTTTTCCGCCGTGATCATAGACGTACACGTCACGGTCTTCGTATTGGCGATACCCGTAGTCCTGATCAACAGCGGATTGAAGTTTCTTACGTCGCTTCTTTGACAGTTCCATCTTTCTTCCAAATCAAACCAAACAATCTTGAAAACCACGCAACTGGACTGCGTCGCAACCTTCTCCGTTGCGACAAGATACCGATTTGCTCGCCGCGTGGTGAGTCGTAAAACACGACGCCGCAGTGAAAAACCTTGCCGGCCGATGTTAGACCCGCACAACGATCGAGTAGTCCCCTGTGTCGACCGCGACTGGCCATCGCATTGGCAATCAGAACGAACCATTGCGAGAACGTGGCAAAACAATTTGAGGCTGCTTATGCTGGGTTTGCGAACGCAATCGTCGAAGCCGAGTTGAGCGAACAAGCCTGATCGCTGGTCGCACCGGACACAGAAACTTAATTCTTGCCCGCCGAGACGCTCTCCAACCGGGTCAACCTCGCTACAATCCTGTCTGTTGTCAACATTCGTCCTCGGCGAAGGTCCTGGAGATGCTCGATTCGGAATTCGAATTCACCCAATCCGAGACATTCGGATTGACCGATGTCGGAAAGAAACGCACTGTCAATCAGGACCAGTTCTTGATCGCAGAGTTGAGCAAATCGATGCTCGTCTCCGCGTCGAGTCTGGCGGAGATTGATGTCGGTCGTTTTTTTGGCGGCATCCAAGGCCAGGTGTTGCTGGTCGCCGACGGGATGGGGGGGCACGCGGCCGGTGAAAAAGCCAGTAGCATCGTGCTGCAACACTTGATCGGTCGATTGCTGAACAGCGTCCACTGGTTCTTCCAGTCCGATACCGGGTCGGAAGAAGAGTTCGTCAATGGCTTGAGGAATCTGCTGCGTGACGCGCACAGCCGCGTCCTCGCGGAATCTCGCGAAAATCAAGCGGCGGCCGGGATGGGGACCACGCTGACGATGGCCTACATCCACTGGCCCGCGATGTACGTCGTGCACGCCGGCGACAGTCGCTGTTACCTGATTCGTGACGGTGTCGCTCGGCAAATCACCACCGACCACACGCTGGCGCGACAAATGGTCGAGGCCGGCGGAATGAAGCCCGAAGACGAAGCGACCAGCCGCTGGAGTAACATCCTTTGGAACGTCGTCGGAGGCCACGCCCAACGAAGTCTGTTGGCCGAAGTGCATCGCGTCGATTTATGCGAAAACGATTCGATCGTGCTCTGCAGTGACGGCTTGTATCGCTACGTGGACGGCGATCAAATCTCTTCCCTGCTCACCGAGCAACCGAACGCCTCCCTCCTGTGCAAACAACTGGTGGAGCTTGCCAACGACCGTGGCGGCGAAGACAACATCACCGTGGTGGTTTCCCATCCGACACCCAAAAAACGGTTGGCCGCCAACGGATCGGTGATCACAGGCGACGCCACCCAGAAAAAGACGATGCCCGTCGTCGAGAACGACCAGGACAGCTAAGGATCAGTCAACTGCCTTCCGTTTTGCCTTCCCCCCGTCGGATTTCATGGCAGGGCCCCGTCTGTGGAATCGCCTCCGCCGTCCTCTACACGCTGACCAATATCGCGCTGCGGAATTGTGTCGACGTCGATGCCTACCTCGTCTCCGCCGTCAAAGCCGCGCCGACGGTGTTCGTCTTGGGACCGCTGGTCGGATGGCTGTCGATTCGCCCCACGTCGAACCGCGCGTTGTCCAACGGCACCTCGGCCAACGGCACCTCGGCCAACCGCCCGTCACCTGCCACCCTTTCCCGATCCGCCTTGCGTCGGTTGCCCCAGTTCATCCTGGCCTCCTTCCTGGCACAGTTCTTTGGCAACGCCGCGTTCCAAAAGGCGCTCGAGCGGATCGGGTTGGCCGCATCGGTCCCCATCACGCTCGGCGTACTGATCGTCGGCGGGGCGATCCTCGGGGCGGTCCTGTTGAAAGAACCGGTCGGCCGACGAAAAGTGATCGCCATGATCACCTTGATCGTCGCCGTCGTGGTGCTGTCCCTGCCTGATCGCCCCGTTCACGAACCGCTCAGCCTACCGCTCAGCGACTCCCTCAGCGACTCCCTCAGCGCGAACGCTGAAACGATCGCCGCGGGCGAGCCAGCCCTACCCGAGCCAGCCCTGCCCGAGCCAGCCCTGCCCGAGCCAGCCCTGCCCGAGCCGATCGATCTGGTCGTCGGTTCGCTCTGGGCGGCGGTTTCTGGATTGGCCTACGCGTTCTTCGGCGTCACGATGCGGCAGACGCTGCAGACCGGAATCCCGGCCCGAAATCTGATGCTGATCAGCGGGGTCACCGGCAGCGTGGCGCTGTGGGGGTTCTGTTTTGCAACCCTGGGCCACGCGGTCATCCTGTCGACCAGCCCGTCACAATGGACGCTGATGGTCACCGCGGGGTGCTTGAACTTCTCCGCCTTTGTCGCCATCACCACGGCGCTTCGCCTGCTGCCGGTCGTTGCGGTGAACCTGATCAATGCGTCTCAGGTTGCCATGGCGGGCGTGGCCGGCGTGATCCTTTTCGATGAACCGATCACGACCCGACTTGCCGTCGGCATCGCCCTGACCTTTGTCGGCCTGATCATCCTGGCCCGCCGCACGCGGGCCCCAATCGTGATCACCGATTAGCCACAAAAAAATGGCAATCCGCAGTACCTTGGTCGGCCCGAACGGTTTAAGAGTCAGATCGCTCACTGCACATCCGTTTCGATCGGCAGGCCACAACACCCTCCTGATTGCGGATCGCCGTCGTGAACGCCCTCTCCCACCTCCCCTTTCTTTTTGAATTCCCCACGAAAGAGTTTGCGATGAAGAAATCTGCGCTGAAGAAAACACTGCTCGGTCTGGCTTGCGTCCTCGTCTTGAGCACCGCCGCGATCGCCGAGGATGCACCTGAAAAGAAGCGAAAGAACAACACCGCTGCCCGCAAAGCACCGGCCGCCAATGTTTTGAATCAACTCAAAGACGTCGGCCTGACCGACGAGCAAAAGACCGAAATTCAAGCGATGGCCAAGAAAACCGCCGCTGAAACGCAGGCCGCACTCAAAGAAGCCGGCATCACTCCGGAAATCATGAAAAAACGTGTCGCGGCGCAAAAAGAGCTCAGAGAGAGTGGCAAGAAACCGGCCGAAATCTCCGCGGCGATCAACGAGAAACTCGGCCTGACGAAGGACCAAATTGCCGGGTTGAAAAAGTCCAACGCCATGCGTGCTTCACTGCTCAAAAACGCCGTCGCCCTGCTGACCGAGGACCAAAAAGCGAAACTGCCCGAGCGTCTGGTCAAAATGACGAGCCGCGGCGACGACGCCAAAGGAAAGGGCAAAGGCAAAGGGAAGAAAAAGAAGGCCGAAGACAACTAACCCGCCAGCGGTACAGCACGGTCCCGGCCCCACTGGGCTGACCCTGCTCGGCTGACCCTGCCCGGCTGCTCGGCCGAACCTGATTCACCGCTGCGACGGCGGCCCTGCCACACAGGGCCGCCGTTTCGTTTTGCCGTCGTGGCTGTTTTACGTCGAGACCCGTTCACCGCCCCGGCAGACGTTCAAGCGAGCTGTACCGGTTATGCCGTCGCCGAATCGATAGGCAAAGAGTGGTGCGTGGGTATGCCGATGAGATTGCTGCGAGCGAACGGTTTGTCGTTCCGGAGAATCAACGGCCTGTTGATTGAATCGATGTTGCCAAATCAACACGATCACGCCAGCCCCAACGCGTAAGCGAGGTGCGCCGCGTGGCCCCTTGCTGACGCATGCGGGCTTGCATTTTACAGGCCGTCATGGAACCGGTGTCCCGAACGATTGCGAGCCTTGAATCAAACCCCCCCGCGGTCGGAAACGCACCGCCAACCGTCATTTGCAATCTCCCCAACCGGCGGAAGGAACTGCCTTATCATGCGATGCACTAGCTTTTATGGACGTTTGCTGATCGTTGCTGCCCTGATGTCGGTCACCACGACATCGGTCAGCGCGAAATGGAACGATCACTGGAACAGTTTTTGGCACAAGGTCGGTGTCGGCTACGAACGCAACAATGCGTGGCCCGATCCCTTCAACGAAATGGATGCCATGGCGGTGATCACCCCGTTCGAAGCGATGAAGCAGAACGGTTGGATCTTGCACAATACGATCGGACCGCATCAATTCCGCGATGGAGACGGTGCGTTGAAGACTTCGGGGCAAGAGACCGTGGCCTGGATCGCCCGCCAAGCTCCCGCCTCACGCCGCCAAGTCTATATCGTGCGTGCGGCGACGCCCGAAGAAACCGAAGCACGGGTAGCGTCGGTGCGTGAAATCCTGTCGCAGTTCCAGGGCGCGGGCCCGCTGCCGACGGTCGCCGTCACCGACCGCGTGCCCCCGACCGCCTCGGGTGCCTGGGCGACGAAAGTCAACCGCGCCTGGTTGGAAGAACTCGCTCCGCCGAAACTGCCCTCCAGCAGCGCCGCAGGCACCTCTGCCGTCACCCAACAGTAGGCAGCACCTGGCAGTCGCACGAGACTCGCTGTTGGGCAGCCACTGCCAGCCGAGTTGACTGCAAATCGACACCAAAAGGCGGTTTCCCCTCGCGGGAAACCGCCTTTTTTCGTCGAATCGGGCTTGGAAGGCGGACCGAATTGAAGTCAGTTTGAGATTCGGTCGATCCCTACAATCGGTGCCATCGGACTCGCGTGGACACCGCCGCCGCTTCGCCCTACTCGTTGACTCCAGTGTCACGGGAGAAACTCAGACGTGACTGAACAAACCAAAACGTTTCGAAATCGACGACGTCATCAACTTTCCTCGGCGCTCGCCGCTTCACTGGTGATCGGCTGTATCGGGACGACAACCGGGTGCTCCAGCTCCCTCGGCCCCCGAGTCGCATCCTTGAACCCGTTTTCGAGCACTCCGGCCAGTCCCAGCGTCGAAGAGAGTGGATCGAGCTGGCTCAGCGGCCCGAAGAACGTCGGCACCTCACTTGCCAGCGGTGCCAAAGGCGCCGCCTCAAAATCGCGCACAACAGTCGCAAGTTGGTTCGGACGCAGCGACAAGTCCGATCGCGATGTCACCGAAGGGGACGCCACCGACCCGACGAGTCTGACGCACAAAGCCGTAGTGACTCCGGAAGTCTTTGTCGCCAACGGACGGCTGTGGGAATCGACCGGCAATTACGAGAAAGCCATGGAAAGCTATGCCAAGGCGCTCGAAAAACGCCCCAACGACGCAGCCGCGTTGGCCAACATCGCGCGGCTACATTTCCGTCAAGAAAACCACCAAAAGGCCGCCGAGTACTTCGGCAAGGCGATCGAACAGAACGCCAACGACGCCGGTCTGTACAACGATCTGGGACTAACGCTCAGCAAACTCGGCAACCACAGCGCGGCGGCAGCCACCATCGAACAGGCACTGCGGCTCTCGCCCGGCTCCTCGCGATACGCCAACAATCTGGCGAGTGTGAAATTCCAAGCCGGCGATCCCGCGGGTGCCCTGGAAGTCCTCGTCCAAAACAACAAGCCCGCCGTGGCCCACTTCAACATGGCCTACCTGCATTACAAGCATGGCCAGAAAGCCGAATCGACACGGCACCTCAACCAGGCACTCGCTTACGAGCCCCAAGCCGCATCCGACGCGGCCACCAAACGCGCCGTCGAACGATCTCGCGAACTGCTGGCCCAGATCGGAACCGTTCCCGGGGTCACCCCCGGAGTCGCGATGGCCACTGCGGCTCAACCAGCCGCCCAACCGGCCGCAAACACGCCCGCGGACACCGCGGTCCAACAGGCGGCTCAAGGCTTCACGCCCGGGACCGAAATCCCCGGTTTCCAAAACGCCGTCCGACCCGCTTCCACCGCCAATACCAACGTCAGTTTTGGGAACGCGTCGTACAAAACGCCCGCCCCCAACAACAACGTCAATCAGACGTCCGCCTCCGTCCCCGCACCGGCCACCACGCCGACGGCCGACGGCCAAGGTTCGTCCGAAAAATTCGCGCTGCCGCCGAACTTCGCGATGCCCCAGTGACGCGATGACAGCCTGACCTTTTGCGCGGCGTTCTCAATCTAAAACGTTGACGCACCACGGGGTCACTCCGCGGCCGGATCGCCGTATGCCACGGTGGTAGTGTCCGATTCGGGATCACGCTCGACTTGATCGAGGCGGTCGATCCCGAGAGAATGGGAGGGTGGCGAATGCTACCCGGCGATCCTCTCGATCGCCCCTCACCGGTCCCTGAAATCAAATCGGAGAACTCTTCCCGTGAATCGAACACTGATGTCTGTCGTCATTGCGTTGGTCTTGGCGGTTCCCCTGGCATCGCGGTCCGCTGGACAATCGCTCGTCGATTTTCGCGACGCCGTCCGCACGAGCGAGCCTGCGTTGCTGACCGTGATCGTCGACTCGGCCGACGCAATTCCCGATCCCGACGCCGCCGATGCCGTGGCCGAAGCCGCGCCGCCGAGGGGTCGGCGGATTGAGATCCTACGCCCCGACGGCCAGCCGCTGAATCGGTTTCGCGACGGTCAAGCAAGAGGGTGGGTCAACGCCCGACCCGGCAAGACCACCAGTGCGGCCTTCGCCATCGGTGACTCCATCGTCGTGGCCTTCGTCGGCGCCCCGGTGAAATCGGTGACCGTCCAAAACGCCAACGGTGATGAAGCCGAAGGCCAGGTGGTAGCGCTGGACTACGTCACCGGACTGGCTGCGATCAGAACCGAACTGGCACCCGAGTCCGGATTGATCGTCAGCGCCGCCGAAACCGAACCGGGGATGCCGGTCCTGGCCGCTTGGATCGCCGACCGAGGCTTGGTGACCGATTCCGGCATGGTTTCAACACGCCCCGTGGCGACCGGGTCGGGCGTGGGGACGACAGCGACCATTGATTTCGGAACGGGCCGACAAATGACCGGCGCTCCCGTGCTCGATGCGACCGGCATCGTCGTCGGTGTGCTCGTGCCCAGCAGAAACGGCGGTCTGGTTTGCGCCCGTTCTACACATGTGCTCAGGCTGGTCGAAGCGGCAAACGCCCCCACCCCACACGATCTGAAACGCGGCCTGATCGGCATCCAATTCCAAGGCAGCGGTCCGCTCGTGCAGCAAGTCAGTCCGGGCTCTGCCGCCGAACAAGCCGGTATCGAAGCAGGCGACTTGATCCAACAGATCGACGCGTCGGCAATCCGCGACGCCGCCGAGGTCGTCGCCGCCGTTGCCGACGCACGCGCCGGCGAGACACTGCAAATCGTCGTCCTTCGCGGCGATCAAACGATGACGCTGCCGGTCACGCTGACCGAACACCCCGACCAGCGGATCGCCCAAAACATCCCTGACGGCGGCACATTCCCGCCGCAACAGGCCTTTGAACTCCGAGACGGACAACTGTTCCCGTTGGACGTTGCACCTGGCGCCCCTCCGCTCCCACCGGCGATGCGACGATTCAACATGGACGAACTGTTCCGAGAATTCCAAGCGCCCGACGGCCCACTGTGGAGAATCCCACGGCAAGGGGAAGCGGAGGGGGATGGATTTCAATCAGAGCGCGGCGACGTCGAAGAAACGCTCAAAGAACTGCAACGTCAAATGGAACGGCTGAATCAAAGACTCGACCGGGAAAACAATTGAGCGGCGAAAGGTCAGCTTCCAGCCTCTGCCCGGGACAGGTAGCGTGTTGATCAGGGTGTTGAACGAATGGGGGTAAGAAGATTTTGGAGGTAGGAAAATGAAAAACCGGTCGGGTCCTACCCCCAAAATCTTCCTACCCCCAAAATCTTCCTACCCCCAAAATCTTCCTACCTCCAAAATCTTCCTACCTACCACGACAACGGCACTTTCAACCGTGTCATGGTTTCACCTCCAGCGACGCACAAACCAGTTCCTTGTCATTGCGGGCATAGATCATGCCATTGGCGATCGCCGGATGCGACCAAACCACGCCGCCGCGACGCCTCAGTTGTTGCAACGTCGGCGCGATCAATTGGGAACGTGATCGGATCTCGATCCCGTCGCGCGACAGTGTGGCGAACAGCAATTCGCCCTGATCATTCAGCATGATTTCGTCGTCACCATTACGAATCGTGTGCACGGTCGCCCAGCGATTGATCGGAACCACCGACCGATCTTCCCAGATCCGATCACCGGTTTTCAGATCCAAACAGCGAAACTCGCCATAACTATCAGCTCCGTAGATCGCGTCGCCCTTGATGATCGGACCAGAAATCATCGCGTGCAGGGCGTCGGTATTTTTTTCATCTTGGCCGATGCGATGCCAGAGTTTCGTCGCCTTCGGGGCATCGAGATCCAACTTGATCAGCATGGATCCGTCGTAGAACGACGACACGAATAGTCGATCGCCGCTGACGACCGGCGTGGGCACACCGATCGGCATGTTGCGTGGTTTCATTTCAATCGACCAAAACGTTTCACCGCTCCGCGGATCAAGCCCGCTGACACTCTCGCCGGTCCAACAGACGACGACATCCTGGTCGCCTTGGCGGATCATGATCGGCGCGCTGTAGCCGGCTTTCTCATCGAGTGCTTTCCAGCGTTGTTTTCCGCTGGCCAGATCAAACGCGACCACACACGCGCCGTCGCGTCCGCCGGTCACTTGGATGACCAGGTCCTCGAACACCAACGGCGCCGCCGTGATGCCCCAATTCGGCATTCGGATCTGGTAGTCCTGCTCCAGATCACGGCTCCAAATGACGTCGCCGGTTCTGGCATCGAGACAATTCAGTCGCCCCATGCCGCCGACCGCGATCGCTTTCGAGCCGTGCACCGTCACTGCGGCCCGAGGCCCCGAGGCTTCGTAACCGATTTTGTAGCCGACCGGATCGCTGTGCTGCCAAATCAGTTTGCCGGTGGCGGCATCAAAACACAGCACCCGCTCACGAACCTGCGGCGCTTCTCCCTGGCGGTCGGTCAAGAAAACCGCACCGTCCCTGATCGTCGGCCCACTGTATCCCGGCCCGACCGGAACCGACCAACGCAGCGGCACTTGGCCGCCGGGCAATTGCCGCACCAGCGACGGGTCGTCAATCGTCGCATCACGTCCCACGCCGCGCCACTGCGGCCAGTCCTCGCCCGCGGCCGCCTGAGAGAGGATCACCCACGACAGCACGCAACACCAACCACCGGCCCATCGCTTCGATCTCGCCCAGCGCATCATCATCGTCAGTTCCTAAGGTCTATCAGTAAGTTTCGGACGCTGATGATTGTAGCAGTTTGAAGTTGGAGCGAGATGGGGAGACAAGGAGAGAGGGAGATGGCCGCGGATCGATCGAAAGTGAGGTCACTGGTTCAACTGTTCCTCGATCGTTTCGCTGGAAGCCCTTGTCCCCAGTGCGCCCCACAAACCGTACGGACTTGCGAATCCGACGGCATGCTGGTTGTTATTGTTGCGAAAATAGGGAACGGGCGCTCGCGAGTTCCCCGCTTCAATCGAATCGGTGATGAACACCACGGCGCCGTCGCCCATCAAGATGTGTGCCCCACCCTGGTGCCGGCTACTCGGTGGAATCGCCCCGTGTCCGCCGTGGTTGGCAATCAAACAGACTTCACTGTTGGGCGGCAAGATCGTGGCGATCGTCGAATACAACGGCCGCTGGTCGGCCCACCGGAATCCACGCATCGTCGAATTGCCGGTGTAGTTGACGCCGCTCGTCGCCCAAAACCTGGGACGGTCGGGATCGATCTGATTGTTGTCTTCACAGTACTTCGGGTTGTTCAACAGATTGTCCCGGCCGTTCCCGCGCGAACCGGTGGTCGAGATGTTGCGGTCGCCCAAATCGGTCGCCATTTCGCCGCCCATGACCGTGTTGGACAGGCCGTCCAAGACGTCGCGAAACTTGGTGCCTTTGCTGGGGACAAACATGCCGCGGCATGAACCCCGTACCTGACGCATGCGTCCGGTGTGGTCGCCATAGCGCCAGCGACCGGTGTTTCCTTGAAAAAAGTTTTGGCCGTACTGTGTCCGCCACATACTGTCGCCATAGCTGCACCCGTAGTTGGTGCGGCCCAGCGCCGGCAGGCCACGCCCGGGATCGCTCGGACAGCGAAAGCTGGGGATGTCGACATTCCAAGGCCGGTATTCAATGGCATAGGGTGCCGGGCCGAACGCCGGCCAATACAGCCCATTGGAATCCCGGTGTTGATTGGAAATCTGGTCCCAAACCGCTTGCTGTTCCATGAACGGTGTGATGCCGACCAAGAAACTCAGCAGATTCCGCGTGAACGCGACCGGCGGCAGCCCCGTCGTGCCGGTGACCGCCTCGGCGCAGCACGCGTTGTTGGATTCATTCGTCGGTCCCGTTCCGTTGATCGGCAACTGCTTGTAGGCCGAGTGATAGTTGTGCAGCGCGATCCCGATCTGCTTGAAATTGTTGCTGCAACTCATCCGCCGCGCGGCCTCGCGAGCCGCTTGAACCGCCGGCAAGAGCAAACCGACCAGAATACCAATGATCGCAATCACCACCAGTAATTCGACGAGCGTGAAACCGTCTCGCCTATGCGTTGAGCGTCGACCGTGCATGAGAACGTCCCTCGACAAAAGAATAGAAAAAAGGTATCGGTGACGAACCCCATCGCCACCGAACAATCGACATCACCTTCACTCTTCCTCCGCCGCGGCAGAATCCGCTTCCTCGGCCCCGTAGACTTCGTCTTTGTACGCTTGGATCTCGGCCTCGGTGCGAGGCTCCATGCTGGGCTCGGTGGAGCCGCCACAGCCGACGGGACAAACGAAAACGGTGCCGATAAACAAACAGAAAAAACTATCTCGAAACAATCGCATCGGTGCTTCCGCCAAGCTCGGTGAGAAGAGGTGAAGCGACCATTGTCAAGAGTCCGAGCGGCCCAAACAACATGCGAGCGGAACAATATTCCTAACACCGATTAGGCAGTGCCTAATGCACGCTGCGGATCACGATCTCGCGGAACGCTTTCTGATGTTCCGGTTCGCGACGGTGTCGCCGGCGAAGGATGACAATCTGTTCGGTGCCGAACAGATTGGAAAGATCGCGGGAACAAAGCTTCAGACGCCTACCGCCGTGCGGAATGGACTGGACGCCCCAGCGGGGGCTGATCGGTGCGATCGCCAGCCCGAACCCCAATTGGACAAACTGCATCGCCAGATTCTTGGTGCTGGTTTCACAAACGATCCGGCGTTGATCGAGCAACCCTGCATCGGCAAACACCTGATCCACCCGCGTCCGCGTGTTGGTGCCGACACTGGACATCACCAGCGGAAACCGCACCAAGGTTTTTGGGGTGATCCGTTTGTAGTCGAAAATCGGATGGCCTTCCGGAGCGACCAAGACGAAGGGAAACGAGGTGATCGGATCGGCGCACAACGTCGATGGAAACGAGGTCTCCAACTGCCCCGCGACGGCCAAATCAACTTCGCCACGTTCGAGCAGCTCTCGGGCCACGTTGGAGACCACGTCCACCAGGCTCAACTCAACATCGCCATGTTGCTCGTAGTACTGGCAGATCGGCTCGGGCAATTCATTGACCAGGATGTTGGCCGGCGAAGCCACCGACAACCGCCGCGGAATCGACTGGGACTGCAGATTGAATTCTTCCAACAGTCCATCAAAACCGTGCACCACCGGTTCGGCCAGTTCGACCAGCAATCGACCATGCTCGGTCAACGTGACTCTTTGGCGTTGGACTTCGATCAACGGCACGCCAAGCTCTTGTTCCAAGGCACGCACCTGCTGCCATACCGACGGCGTCGCCAGATCCAATGATTCGGCCGCCGCCGCGAAGCCCTTGCCGCGTGAGAGTTCAAGCATCGCCCGAAACTGGGCGATGCGAACTTGCTTGAAGTAACGGCGTTTGGAATTCATCGTGTGACCAACGCCACGACGATCGCACCAAAAT